>JBPCIY010000058.1:0-11887 GCA_051005855.1 Solirubrobacteraceae bacterium
CGATGAGGTGGTGACCATCGAGGCCACCGTCAGCCACCTGGGAACAACGAGCCTGGGCACCAGCTACCGCTTCCTACGCGACGGGGAGCTCCTGCTCGAGGCCGACCTGCGCCACGTGTTCGTGACCTGCGGCACGGCGGAGAAGACCCCGATCCCGGAGTGGGCCCGCGCCGGGTTGGCCCCGTGGGCCGGGGGGGCGAGCTAGTCCTGGTCGGGCTCGGGCGCCGGGCGCTTCTCGGGCCAGGCGCCGACCAGGTGATGAAAAACGCGCGCCGACGTGCGGTCAACAACTGCGGCAGTGCCGGCCATCACCGCCCCTTCGAGCGCGTGCGCGCCGACCACCTTGGCCGTGCTCGCCTCGCCGGTCCCGGGGGCCGGGAGCGGCCGGTCATCCACCCGCGCCCACAAGCTGCGGAACACCGAGCGGCCGATCCGGGCCGAGATGAGCCCCGCGATGAGGGCAAAGGGTTTGTAGAGAAGCTTCATCTTCGGGGGCAGCCTACCGGTCTGCGCATCTGCCACGTGGCCAGTGCAAACGGCCGACCATGTTCCAGCTGGCGATGGTACGCGACCGATACGCCTGGGTAAATAACATGCTGTCGGTGACGATCGAGACGAGATAGGCCCATGCTCAAGGAGGACGACGGTCGAGAGGAAGGTGCCGAGGAGCTGCTCCGTCGCGCCCTGCTCGACGACTCCTCGGCGGTGGCGGTCTCGCTGCGGGTGAGTGGGTTGCCGCTCTCCGACGCGCTGACCGTCATCTTCCACGGTCGTCGCGACCTCGGCACGCTGCAGACCTATGTGACCTGGGGCAGCCGGGGCGCGGGCGCCACGGTGTCGGCGAATGATCTGCTTCGCGTGCCCTGTGACCTCGACCTGGCCGACGCCGAAGATCGCGAGGAGGCCGAGCACCTCTACGTCGAGCAGGTGACCGCGCTGCGCGACGCTCTGGTCGGCGCCGACACCGTGCTCGAGGTGTGGCGCGAACCTCTGGGTGACCTGGCCGGCAGCGGCGTCACGATCGATCATTCGATCCAGCTCTCGGTCCGCCTGCCCGCGCCGCGGCTTTTGCCCACGGCACTGGTGGCCACCGAGTCTCAGCTCGTGGTGACCCCGGTGTGCAGCGCGCGCACGCTCGCCGACGGACGGCCCCCGATGGGGATCGCCTGCGCCCAGCAGGACCTGATCCGGGTGTATGCGCTCGCCGACGACCCCGAGCGCTGCATGGAGGACTTCCTCGAGCAGTCGGCCGAGCACGCGCTGAAGCTCCGCGAGCGCCTCGAGCACCAGGAAGCCTCGGTGCAGCGCTTCCTCGAGCTCTCAGACGGCTGACCCGCGACCCCGCGCCGGCGATCGCTACCGTCGGCGCCGATGCGGCGCGCCACTCTCATCGGGCTGATCGTCGGCGGGGTGGCGGTGTTTCTGGTCGTGAGCGCGCTGCTCACTCGCGCGCTGAGCGTGGGCGGGGCCGAGAACAGCGCGATCACCGACCTCGTCCGGGCCGAAGCCGGTGGCGATCGAGCCGGCGTGGTGGCGGCGATCACCGGTTGCCGGACCGACCCCGCGTGTCTGGCCCGCGCCGCCGCCGTGACCACGGCGCTGCGACGGTCGGGCGGAGTCCAGATCATCGAGATCAACGGCTCGACCGGCTTCGCGGTGGGCAGCACGCTCGCGACCGCTCGGGTGGCGTGGCTGGCCGGGGCCTCGCTGCCCCGCGTGCAGTGCGTGCGTGTCCGCAGCACCGGCAACGTCCTCACCGGCTTTTCGATTCAGCTCCTGAAGGTCAGCGTCCGGATCCGGAGCAACGCGGACTGCCCTAGCCGTTTCTAGCCGGGGATCCGGATCGGGGATCGCGCCGGCTCGCGCTCCGGCCGGCGGCCGCGGCGGGGGAGGCGATCGGCGAGACGGCCCGGCTCGCGGAAGCGGACTCGTGATTGCTGCGCGTCGGCGAGCGGTATGCCTCCGCTCGGAGGGGCCGGCGGCGTCGGAGGCCGCCTCGGGCCGCGTCCCCAGCCGTCATCACCATCGGAGTCCGAGCGGCGGTCGGGCGCGGGCGGATTGTCACGCAGGGCGGGGAGCAGCAGCACTCCCACGCACATCAGACCCAGGAGGTGGACTCCGGCGATCCACAGCACAAGCTGAGTGTCGCCTGACATAGATTAAGGTTAGCGCACGGTTAGCAGGGCGCGCCAGCCCTTTTGCGGTCTGCCCGCTACCATCGACGCGCTGATGGCCGGAAACCGATCCACATCGCTCAAGGTCGCTCCGCGCGAGCCCGGGGGGTCCCGCACCGCCCGGCGGCTGCGTCGCGAAGGCCACGTGCCCGGCGTCGTCTACGGCGGCGGTGAGGATCCGGTCTCGTTCTCGGTGCAGGCGCGCGAGCTCCGCCACGCCCTGGCCGCCGGCGGTGCCGTGATTGACCTCGAGATCGAGGGCTCCGGGGCCACGCCCGTCGTGCTCAAGGTCCACGACCGTCACCCGGTGAGCGGTTACACGGTCCACGTCGACATGCTCCGGGTTCGACTCGATGTCAAGATCCAATCCACCGCGCTCCTCGAGCTGACCGGTGTCGAGGATGCCCCGGGCACCAAGGAGGGCGGCGTGCTCGAACACGTCACCCGCGAGCTGACCATCGAGGCGCTCCCCAACGACATTCCCGACGTGCTCACGCACGACATCGGCCAGATGCAGATCGGCGACACGCTGACCCTGGAGGCGGTGAGCGCCCCCACCGGGGTCGAGCTCCTCGACGACCCCGAGACGGTCATCGCCACCCTGACCCCGCCCAAGCTCCAGCTCGAAGCCGAGGACGAGATCGAGCAAGAGACCGCTCTGGTCGGCGAGGACGGCGAGCCGATCGAAGCGTCGGAGGACGGCGAGGGCGCTGACAGCGAGGGCGACGGCGGCAGCTCGGACGACGGCGCCGAGTAGGCGCCGGCCGTGCGCATGCCCGGGCGCGGAGGCGCGCCCGCCGACTGGTTGCTGGTCGGGCTGGGAAATCCCGGTTCGGAGTACGAGCGCACGCGGCACAACATCGGCTTTGAGATCGCGCGCACGCTGATCGATCGCTGGTCGTTGCCCCGTTCCCGCTCGCGCTACCGCGGGCTCCTGAGCGAGGGCCGGGTTGCCGTGGTCGGCCCTCGGGTCGCCGTGCTGCTTCCCCAGACGTTCATGAACGAGGCCGGTCAGTCGGTCGGTCCGGCCCGCGGCGCTCTAAAAGTGGACCTCGACCACGTGATCGTGCTCCACGACGAGATCGATATTCCGTTCGGGGAGATCCGGGTCCGCCGAGGCGGCGGTCTGGCCGGGCACAACGGGCTCAAGTCGCTCAGGCAGGGCCTCGGCTCGGCCGACTTCGTCCGCGTCCGGGCCGGTGTCGGCCGGCCGCCGACCACCGATCCCGACCGCGTCGCCGCCTACGTGCTGGGGCGCTTCCGGGAGCCGGCGGCCGACGTGCAGGCCCTGATCGAAGGCGCCGCCGACGCCGCCGAGCGGATCATCACCGACGGCTTCAGCGAGGCTTGACCGGGGGGCTCAGCGGACGTCTGCGGGCGGTGCCTAGACTCAAAAGTCAGCCTTACATGCTCAGTTCCCTGCTCGCCCACGCCGACGAAGATCCCCAAACCGCGGCCCTGCACCGCGACGGCGGGCGCGCTTTCGTTTCCCAGTCGCTGCGGCCCTATCTGATCGCCGCGCTGGTCGACCGCGACCCCTCGCGCCCAGTCGTCGTGGTCGCCGGTGACGACCGCGCCGCCCGTGACCTCGCCGCCGGCCTGAAGACCTGGCTCGAGCCCCGCACGGTCCGTTACTACCCGACCCGCGGCGTCAACTACGAGTCGCACCTAGCGCCGCCGGCGCACCTGGTCGGGTTGCGGATCGCCGCCCTGGACGCCCTCTTGGAATCGGATCCCGCCCAGCCGGCGGCGCCCGTGGTGGTGGTCAGCGCCGTCGCCCTCTCGGAGAAGGTGCCCGACCCTGAGATGCGCCCCCACGGGTTTGCGCTCCGCGTCGGCGAGCTGATCGACCTCGACGAGTCGGCGCTTGACCTTGTGGCCGCCGGCTACGAGCGCGTTGACCAGGTGGAGGACCGTGGCCAGTTTGCCATCCGCGGCGGACTGCTCGACCTGTTCCCGGCCACCGAGGACCGCGCCGTCCGGGTTGACCTGTTCGGCGACGAGATCGAGTCCCTGCGCTGGTTCTCAACCTTCACCCAGCGGTCTTTGGGTGACGCTTCCGTGGTGGAGGTGGCCCCCGCGGCCGAGCTCGCCCCCGAGCACCGTGAGCTGGCCGAGATCGCCGCCCTGGAGGACGCCTCTGAGCGGCCTGACATCGCCGAGCTGCTCCCGGTCGAGAACTTTCACTCGTGGCTGTCGCTGGCCGGCGATGGGGCGGAGATCCTGATCGCAGGGGAGGAGGACGTCATGCCGGCGCTGGCCGACCACTGGCAGGACGTCACCGCCGCCTTCCACGACGACGATGCGCATTCGCTGTACGTCGCCCCCGAGGCGATCACGGCCGAGTTGGACGCCCGGGTGCGGATCCGGCTCTCGAGCGTAGATCAGGATCAGCCGTTTGCCTTCCGTGCCCAGGCCGCCGACATCGCCGCCCGCGGGCTCAAGGAGGCCGAGCCCGAGCTCGAGAAGCTCGCTCGCTCGGGCTATCGGCCCGTGGTCACCTTCGCCCGTCGCGGGGACGGCGAGCGGTTTGCCTACAACCTCGGCCGGCTGAAGGTGCGGTGGCTCGGCGAGTCCAGTGGCGCTCCCGACGGCGCCGGGCTGATCACCTTCGCCGCCGCCCGTTTGCAGACCGGCTTCATCGCCCCCCAGTTCCATTTGGCGGTCATCCCCGACCACCGGTTGTTCCACCGCCGCCGGGCGGCGGCCTCGCCCGGGCGCGAGCGCCGCCGCGGGGTTCTGCGCAGCTTCGCCGATCTGCGCACCGGTGACATCGTCGTCCACGAGGACCATGGGATCGCCCGCTTCGCCGGCTTTGACACCAAGACCGTGGCCGCCGTGACCCGGGACTATCTCTACCTCGAGTACGCGGGCTCCGACCGCGTGTTCGTCCCGGTCGACCAGCTGGCCAAGATCAGCCGCTACGTCGGGGCGGGCGGTTCGCATCCGCCCCTGTCAAAGCTCGGGGGCTCGCGCTGGGAGACGCTCAAGGCCCGGGCCCGCCGCGCCGCCCAGGAGCTGGCCGGCGAGCTTCTCAATCTGTACGCCGAGCGCAAGCGCCGCGCCGGTCACGCCTTTCCGCTGGACAGCGACTGGCAGCGGGAATTCGAGGACGCGTTTCCGTTCATCGAGACCCCGGACCAGCGCGACGCGATCGAGTTCGTCAAGGCCGACATGGAGGCCCCGCGGCCGATGGACCGCCTGATCTGCGGCGACGTCGGCTACGGCAAGACCGAGGTCGCGCTGCGGGCCGCGTTCAAGTCGGTGCAGGACGGCAAGCAGGTGATGTTGCTGGTCCCGACCACGATCCTCGCCCAGCAGCACTACGGAACGTTCTCCGAGCGCCTCAAGGACTACCCCGTGACGATCGAGCAGGTCTCGCGCTTCCGGCCCGCCGCCGAGCAGAAGGCAACGGTGGCGCGCTTCTCGCGCGGTGAGGTGGACATCCTGATCGGCACCCATCGCCTGCTCTCGCGCGACATCCGGGCCCGTGATCTCGGTCTGTTGATCGTGGACGAGGAGCAGCGCTTCGGCGTCAGGCAAAAGGAGCTGCTGCGCCAGCTCAAGCTCCGCGTCGACGTGATCGCAATGAGCGCCACCCCGATCCCCCGCACCCTGCAGATGTCGCTGGCCGGGGTGCGCGACATCAGCGTGATCGAGACCCCGCCCGAGGGGCGGCGACCGGTCAAGACCTACGTCGGTGAGTACGACGAGGAGCTCGTCCGACGGGCCCTGTTGCGCGAGTCCGAGCGCCACGGCCAGGCCTTCTTCCTCCACAACCGGGTCGAGACGATCGACGAGACCGCGGTGCGGCTTCGCGGGCTGTGCCCGGGACTGCGCTTCGAGGTCGCCCACGGCCAGATGGACGAGGGCACGCTCGAGCAGCGGATGCTCGCCTTTTTGCGCGGCGACGCCGACGTCCTGGTCTGCACGAGCATCATCGAGTCGGGGATCGACATCCCCCAGGCCAACACCCTGATCGTCGAGCGCTCTGACATCTTCGGCCTCTCCCAGCTCTACCAGATCCGGGGCCGGGTCGGGCGTTCGCGCGAGCGCGCCTACGCGTATCTGCTCTACCCCAGCGCGGCGGCGCTGACCCCCGAGGCCGCGCAGCGGTTGTCGGCGCTGTCTGACTACACCGAGCTCGGGGCCGGCTTCAAGATCGCCATGCGCGACCTCGAGCTGCGCGGAGCCGGCAACCTGCTCGGTGACGAGCAGTCCGGCCACGTGGCCGCGCTCGGTTTTGAGCTCTACATGCAGATGCTCGACGAAGCCGTGGCTGAGTCCGAGGCTGCCGCTTCGGCGGACGGTTCTTCGGATGGGTCCGAGGACTGGGAGCCGGTGCGCCTGGACGTGTCCGTCGATGCCTACGTCCCGGCCGACTACATCCCCTACGAGCAGGCCAAGGTCGACGTCCACCGCCGGATCGCCGGGGCGCGCGAGGTCGCCGACCTGGCCCTGTTGCGCGACGAGCTCGAAGACCGCTTCGGCGAGCCCCCGGAACCGCTGCTGAACCTGATCTCCCTACAGCAGGCGCGGATCAAGTTCGGCCTGGCCGGCGCCCGGGCGGTGACGATCCGAGGCGATCGACTGGCCCTGACCCCGATCGAGCTCGACTCCGTCCGGGCCAAGGCGTTCCGCGCCGAGATCCCCGAAGCTCTCTATGAATCGGGCAAGTCCCAGCTCTCGGTGCGGATGCCCAAGGACGGTGCCCAGCGGTTCCCGGCCATCGTCCGCGCGGCCGACGTGCTGTTGTCGGTGGTTCGCGACGCCTCGGACGACGACAGCGCTGGCCGGGCCAGCCGGTTGGCAGCGGTTTGACGCCCCAGGCGCCACAAAGCGCTGCCCACCGGTCCGATCCGCGTGCTGCGCGGGGTTAGGCAGCGAGGGCGGCGAGGGCGCGGATGTCGGCGATGACCGCCGTTGGGTGGTCGGTGATCCGACGGTCGGTGATCCGCAAGACGCGTCACCTCGCGCGCTGCAGCCGGGCGTCGCGCAGCCGATCGCGCTCGAGAAAGCGACGCTCGAACCCCGAGCGCGTCAACACCGGACCCGCGTAGTCGGCCAGGATCGAGCGGAGCTTCGCCGTCCCCTTCCGCGCCGGCATCCGGTCGATCGCCCGCTGGAGCGCGTCAAGGTTGAGGACGCCACTGCGGTCGGCCTGCTCGACGGCACGCCGAAGCCGGTTGGAATTCTCCAGCCTGAGTGCCTCCGACCCACCGGTTGGCAGCGGAAACCGGCGGCAACTTATTGCCGCCATTGGCTGCCAACCGGGAGTGTGCGGTGCGTGGGTCAGCCGCCAGCGGGAGCGGCGCACAGGGCGGCGCCGAGAGCGGTGCCGAGGACGGTGCGGTTGCCGGCGAAACGGGGACCCGCAAACCGTGACAGCAAACCTGTGACGGTTGGGTCACGGAATCGTGCCAAGAGTGGGCTAACGCAGGGACAACCGGGGAGCGGAACCATCCGGCAGTCTGCTCGCTACCATCAGCCGAGTCGTATGAAGACTCGTAGACTCATCCCGGCGCTTGGCGCCTTTTTTGTGCTCATCGCGCTGGTCGTGTCCGGTTGCGGCAGCTCGGTGCCCGGCAACGCGGTCGCCACCGTGGCCGGCAATCCGATCAGCACCCAGGCCTTCAATCACTGGATGTACGTGGCCGCCAAGGAGCAGGCCGCCTCGGCGCCCGGCCAGCCGGTGATCGTGCCCAACGATCCGCCGACCTTCAGCAAGTGCCTCAAGCAGGTGCGGGCCGAGATCCCGGCGCTCCGGAAGACCAGCGACAAGCAGCTGCGCACTGACTGCAAGGGGGTCTTCACCTCGCTGTCCTCGCAGGTCATGGACTTCCTGATCAAGGCCTACTGGTACCAGGCCGAGGCCCACAAGGCCGGAATCAAAGTCACCGACGCTCAGGTCCAGGCGGCGCTCGCCACGGCCAAGCAGGGCCGGTTCACGACCCCCGCCCAGTTCACCACCTTCCTCACGACGACCGGTCAGACGTTGGCCGATGTCACCTACCGCATCCGCGTCCAGCAGTTGTTCGTCAAGTTGCTGGCCAAGCACCCGACCACGGTGACCGACGCCCAGATCGCGGCCTACTACCAGAGTCATCAGACCCAGTTCGGCACCGCGGAGCTGCGGAGCATGAAGATCGTCCTGACCACCACACAGGCCCGGGCCAACTCCGCCCTGGCCGCGCTCAAGCACGGCACCAGCTGGGCCAAGGTGGCCAAGCGCTACTCACAGGACACGACCACCAAGAACAAGGGTGGCCTGCTCACCAACGTCAGCAAGGGCCAGCAGGATGCGGCCCTCTCCAACGCCGCGTTCAGTGCCCCGCCCAACAAGATTGTCGGTCCGATCAAGGGCCAGTTCGGCTACTACCTGATCGAGGTGACCAAGATCACCCCGGCCAAGACGCGCAGCCTGGCCGTGTCCACCCCCCTGATCCGCCAGACGCTGACCAGCCAGCTCCAAAGCGTCGCTCAGGCTGCCGTCAACGCCCGCGCCAAGAAGAACTGGTTCTCCAAGACCTCGTGCCGGTCGCTGTACGCGATGGCGGACTGCCCCGGCTTCAAGGCGCCGAAGACCCCCGCGCCGGGTGCCGCTGGCAGTGCGCCTCCCGCCGGCAGTGCGCCTCCCGCCAGCAGTGCGCCTCCCGCCGGCAGTGCGCCTCCCGCTGGCAGTGCGCCTCCCGCCGGCAGTGCGCCTCCCGCTGGCAGTGCGCCTCCCGCCGGCAGTTCGGGCGCGGCCACCCCGGCGCCCTAGTGGAGGCCGGCCCCTCCGGTGCGGAGGCCGGCCAGTCGACCGGCGCAGGCGAGTCCATCGAGCGTCTGGACGCCATCACCCGCCGGCTGCGGCGCGAGTGCCCGTGGGACCGCGAGCAGGATGAGCGCACGATCGTCCCGCACACCGTCGAGGAGGCGTATGAGCTCGCTGAGGCCGCCCACCGCCGCGACGACGCCAAGCTCCAAGACGAGCTCGGCGATGTCCTCTTTCAGGTCCACTTCCTCTCGCTGCTGCTCGAAGAGCGCGGAGCCGGTTCGCTTAAAGCGGTGGCCGAGCAGGTCACCGAGAAACTGATTCGCCGCCATCCCCACGTGTTCGGAGAGACCGAGGTCGCCGATGCCGGAGAGGTGCTGCGCAACTGGGACGCGATCAAGCGCGAGGAGCCTGGGCGCGAGCTGGGCCTGTTCGGCGAGGTGCCCGAGAACCTGCCCGCCCTGCTGCACGCCCGCAAGCTCCAGAGGCGCGCGGCGTCGTCGGGGTTCGACTTCCCCGGGGTCGAGGGGCCGCTGCGATCCGTGCGCGATGAGCTGGCCGAGCTCGAGGCGGCGGGCAGCTCCGATCAGCGCTTTGCCGAGCTCGGCGACGTGCTCTTTGCGGCCGTCAATGTGGCCCGCAAGCTCAAGCTCGATCCCGAGCTCGCCCTGCGCTCGGCCTCCGAGCGGTTCCGCTCACGCGTACTGCACGCGGCAAACCTGGCGACATCAGAAGGCGCAAGTTGGGACGATCTTGCGCCTGAGCAGCAGCTGCAGTACTACGCCCGCGCCCGGCTGGCCCAAGGAGAACCGGAATCGACATGACTCATATCGAGCACGTGCACGCCCGCCAGATTCTGGATAGCCGCGGCAACCCGACGGTCGAGGTCGAGCTCAGCCTAGAGTCCGGAGCGTGGGGCCGGGCGGCGGTTCCGTCCGGGGCCTCCACCGGGGAATTCGAGGCCACCGAGCTGCGGGACGGAGGGGCGGACTGGATGGGCAAGGGGGTCCTGATGGCCGTCGACAACGTCAATGGGGAGATCGCCACCGCGATCCGGGGCCAGGACGCCGCCAGCCAGGCCGCGCTTGACCGGATCCTGATCACCCTCGACGGCACCCCCAACAAATCGCGGCTGGGCGCCAACGCGCTGCTGGCCGTATCGCTGGCCGCCGCCCATGCCTCGGCGGCGCAGGAGCGCCTGCCGCTCTGGCGCTACCTGGGGGGGGAGACGGCCCACGTGCTGCCGGTTCCGATGATGAACGTGCTCAATGGTGGTGCCCACGCCGACAACCACATCGATTTTCAGGAGTTCATGATCGTCCCGGTCGGCGCGCGGAGCTTCTCTGAGGCGCTGCGAATGGGGTCGGAGGTCTTTCACCATCTCAAGGCCACCTTGCACGAGCGCGGGCTGTCCACGGCGGTCGGCGACGAGGGCGGCTTCGCTCCTGATCTGGAGTCAAACGAGAACGCGCTCGAGGCGCTGATGGAGGGCATCCGCGCCGCCGGCTTCCTCCCCGGTGACCAGATCGCGATCGCGCTGGATCCAGCCGTGTCCGAGCTCTACCACGACAACAAGTACGTGCTCGAGCACGAGGGCCGAACCCTCACCGCCGATGAGATGGCCTCCTACTGGGCCGACCTCGCCGACCACTATCCGATCATCTCGATCGAGGACGGGATGGCCGAGGAGGACTGGGATGGATGGTCGGTGCTCACCGATCAGATCGGCAACCGCATCCAGCTCGTGGGCGACGACCTGTTCGTGACCAACACCCAACGCCTCAAGCGCGGCATCGACGCCGGGATCGGCAACGCGATCCTGATCAAGGTCAACCAGATCGGGACCCTGACCGAGACGCTGGCGGCCGTGCGGATGGCGCGGGACGCCGGCTACGCGGCAGTCATGTCGCATCGCTCGGGCGAGACCGAGGACGTGACGATCGCTGATCTCGCCGTCGCCACCGGCTGCGGACAGATCAAGACCGGCGCCCCGTCGCGCAGCGATCGGGTGGCCAAGTACAACCAGCTGCTGCGGATCGAGGAGGCTCTGGGCGCCGACGCCTCGTTCCCGGGGCGTTCGGCCTTCCGCGCCTAGCGCCCGGTCGCGGTCGTGTTGCAGGACCCTGTGCAGCAGGAAGGATCAGCGCGGTGTCGAACGAAGGCCGCAGGCAATGCCGTCTGCCCGTTCTGCCACCGCCCCTCCCCGGCGTTCGCCCCCGCCCCCCGCGCGCCTGGCCGCCCTGCGCGAGCCGATGCTCCGCGTCCGCTGGGACCGCGCTGGGCGGGTGGCGCTGCTGGTCGTGCTGACCGTCGTGGTCGGCCTCTACGCGCAGCGCACGATCGCCTACTTCTCCACCAGCGCGCAGGCCAGCCAGCAGCAGGCGATCGTCGAGCGCCTGCAGCGCGAGAACGCCGCGCTGGCCCGCGAGCAGCGGTCACTGAGCCAGGCCGCCACGATCGTCCAGGACGCACGCGCCCTGGGCATGGTGCGGCCCGGCGAGCGGCCGTACGTGATCACCGGTCACTCCGGGCGCTGAGTCGCGGTACCAGGCCGTTCGGGGGCCGCGCGTGAGCGGGCCCGAGCTGCGCTTCGAGGACCTGATGGGCCTGTGGCAGGACGGTGAGCGTCGCCTGCGCGGAGCCGAGCCCGGTGACCGGGTCGTGCTCGAGCGGGTGGTGACCGAGGTGGTCGATGAGCTGCGCCGCCGGATCGGCGCCAGCTTCGGCGTGCAGGAACTGGCCCGCTACTACGTCGAGGCGGGCACCGACTGGTGCTTTGGCATCGCCACCGCGGTTGCGCCGGGCACCCCGGCGGCGTGGGACATGACCACGGTCTCGGGTGCGGCGTTCGCCCGCTACGCGCGCGAGGCGGGCGACTACCGGTTCGGTCGCCGGACACCCGAGGGCTGACCGGGGACCGGACGCGCCGAGCCCCAGTCTCTCACCCGGGGCGTGG
>JBPCIY010000059.1:0-33915 GCA_051005855.1 Solirubrobacteraceae bacterium
ATCCCGTAGGGCCGCTTCTCGGGCGTCTCGGTGAACTCGACGCCGCGGCCCGACAGCTCCTCGTAGCTGGCCTGGCAGTCGTCGGTGGTCAGAAAGACGGTGCCGGCCAACCCTTTGGCCATCAGCGCTTCGACCTCCGCCTGGGTCTCGGGCTCGAACATCGGCGCGCCCGGAACGGCCATCAGCACAATGTCGATCTCAGACTGGCCAGGAGGGCCGACGGTGAGCCAGCGGAAGTCGCCCATCTCGGGCAGGGTCACGTCGGATCGAACCTCGAAGCACAGCTTCTAGGTGTAGAATGCCAGGGCTTCGTCCTGGTCATGGACCCAGAGCTGGGTGGTGGCGATTTTTATCATCTTTGCTCCTTGGTGAGACGGTGAACGGGGAGCCCAAAACTAAACTTGCGCCGTCCGCCTGTCTTCTCGAAACGTGCTGCGTTGCGGCCGGCTGTAGGCACGCAGGATGCAGCTCGGGACTCGGGCGAAGTCCGCCGCGGGCGGGAAGCGGGCGCGGTAAACGGTCGGGGAGCGACCGAAGGTGCGGGTGAAGCTGGAGGTGAACGAGCCTACGCTCTGCAGGCCGACCGAGAAGCAGATCTCGGCCACCGACTGGTCCGTGCCGCGCAGCAGGGCAGCGGCCCGCTCGAGCCGGCGGGTGAGCAAGTAGGAATGAGGCGGCTCGCCGAACGTGCGCCGGAACTCGCGGCTGAAGTGCGCGCGCGACAGGCCGGCTGCACGAGCCATGTCGTCGACGCCCAGGGGCTCGAAGTACCGCGCGTCGGCGAGGTCTTTGGCGCGGAGCAGATGGCGGGCCGGAGGGACAAAAGCCATGGCGTGAGTATTGCGCTAGTGCCCGGATTCACAAATTCGGTGGTCGCCGCACGCCCCGGTCATGATCCCCGCCGCCCCTCCCTCGGCGATCAGCGGCAGGATCGCCTCAAGATCGTCGGCGGGCGGGCGATCCTGGGTCAGCGGGGCGACCCGCTCGCGGACCGCGACATGGAGCGCCCCCACCGGCTGACCGGGTTCTCCCGGATCGCAGTCCAGCGCCTGACAGGCACACAGCAGCTCGATCGCCACCACCCGCTCGAGCCGGTCCACCGCCTCCAGCGCCATCATCGCGCCGGTCATGCCCATCGAGACGTGGTCCTCCTGATTGTCGGAGGTCGGGATGCTGTCGACGCTGACCGGATGCGCCAGAGCCCGCAGCTCGGCGACCAGCGCCGCGGCGGTGTACTGGACCACCATGTAGCCGCTCGAGGTCCCGGCATCGGTCGTCAGGAACTCGGGCAGCCGGCCGTTGAGGGTCGGCGAGAGCAGCCGGAAGGTCCGCCGTTCCGAGATCGAGCCGAGATCGGCGAGGCTCAGGCGCAGCGTGTCGAAGGCCAGCGCCAGGCTCTGGCCGTGGAAGTTGCCGGCCGAGATCACCTCAGGCGGATCCTCGAAGACCAGGGGATTGTCGGTGACCGCATTGAGGTCGGCGTGCACGAGCTCGGAGAAGAAGCGGCACCCCTCGCGCGCGGCGCCGTGGACCTGCGCGGCGCAGCGCAGCGAGTACGCGTCCTGGAGCCGGGCCGAGCCTGGCCCGGCGATCCGGCTCGAGCCGACCAGCGCGGTATGGATGTTGGCCGCGCTGGCGCCCTGGCCGCTGGACCGGCGCAGACGGTGCACCCGGGGGTCAAAGGCCGGTAGGGCTCCGCGCAGCGCCTCGATCGTGGCCGCGGTGACCAGATCGATCGCTTCCAGCAGCTCCCTGACCCGAACGGCGACCAGCGCCCCGATCGCGCTCATGAAGTGCGTCCCGTTGATCAGCGCCAGACCCTCCTTGCTCTCGAGCTCGAGCGGGTCGAGTCCGAGGCTGGCCAGGGCCTGAGCACCGCTGACCAGCTCACCCCCCGGTGCGTGCAGCTGCCCTTCGCCGAGCAGGGGCAAGAAGGCATGGGCCGAGGGGGCGAGGTCACCGCTCGCCCCCAGCGAACCGGTGCGGGGCACGCGGGGCACAAAACCGCTGTTGATCAGGGCCACGATCCGCTCCACGACCACCGGGCGCACCCCGCTGTGGCCGAGCAGAAGGCCGTTGGCCCGAACCGCCATCGCCCCGAGCACGACGCCGGCGGGCAGATCAGGTCCCGTGCCGGCGGCGTGACTGCGCAGCAGGTTAACCTGGAGATGGCGCTGCAGATCCGGGGCGACCGTGTTGGAGACCAGCGCCCCGAAGCCGGTGCTGATCCCGTAGACCGGCGTACCGGTGCTGAGAATCTCCTCCAGCACCGCCCGGTTGCGGGCCACTCCTGCCAGCGCGTCGGGATCGATCTCGACGCGGGCACCGGCCGCGATGGCGGCCACACCGGGCGCGACGAGCTCCCCGCTGAGGGTCACGGGGGCCGGCGGTTGGGTGCTGGGAAAGTCGGTCATGGCTGGTGGACCCCGGCGGCGGTGAGCATAGCCCCGGCCGGCGGTCGCGCGTGCCCTCCGGACATTACGCTTGGGAGCCGTGAAGCTCAGCCGTCACCTCGCCGCCGAACTGCCGCGCGAGGCGGCCTCGTTCCTGGCCTGCGTGGCCACGGTGCTGGAGCTCGACCCGGCGGCGCTGCCCCCGCTCGCCGGCGACGAGGATCCCGCTCCCGGCCGGACAGTCACCCGCTGGCTCGGCGGTCTTGGACTCGGGTTGGCGCAGCTCTCGGCGCCCCAGACCTTCACCTGGCCGGGCCCGTGGATCGCCCGGGTTCAGCCACCCGCGGGCGGGGCGCGCTTCGTGGTCATGTACGGGGTCCCGTCCGGGGTCATCTGGGATCCGGCCGGCCAAAGCGACGGCGAAGTGCAGAGTGAATGGCTGACCGACGGGTTCCTGATCGCCGCCACCGACATCGCCCTCGCCCGTCCGCCGCTTCCAGAAGCGCCGCCCGGAGCGGGCAGCGTCGATCGAATCTGGGTCGCGGCGCGGGCGGGCGAGCCGGCCGTGGCGGTTGAATCGGTGAAAGCGCTCGCCGGTCAAGGTCTTGAGGGTGATCGTCACGTCGCCGGAACCGGAACCTTCCCGTCGGGGCTCCCGGGCAGCGCCCTGACCCTGGTCGAGGCCGAGGTCTGTGAGTCCTTCTCCCCAGCGCTGGGACCCGACGAGCATCGTCGCAACGTGATCACGCGCGGCGTGGAGCTCAACCGGCTCATCGGTCACGAGTTCACGGTCGGTGGCGTGCGCTGCCGCGGAGCGCGCCTGTGCGAGCCGTGCACGGTCGTCCAGGGCTACGCCGGACGCCCGGTACTGCGCGAGCTCGTGCACCGCGGGGGCCTGCGCGCGGACATCCTCGAGGACGGCGTGATCCGCGTCGGCGATCCGATTCGTGCCGTCGAGATTGCATCCAGCGACTAAATCCCTGCTACCTTCGTCGAAGTCGGTCGACGCCGTCGGCCGCGAGGCAGCTCGCTTGGGTCCCGCAGTGACAGCGGTTCGGGTCAGCCACAGCCTCCCGAATCGTGTCGCGGCCCAACCGCCGCCAAGGAGCAGTGAACAAACTTCATGCAGTCATTCGCCGAACTCGGCGTATCGCGCGCCGTCGTGCGCGCGCTCGCCACTCAGGGCGTCACCGAACCGTTCGCGGTTCAGCGTCTGGTCATCCGTGACGTCCTCGATGGACGCGACGTACTGGCCCGCTCGCCCACCGGGTCGGGTAAGACCCTGGCCTTCGGAATCCCGCTCGTGGACGGCATCAGCGCCGACGGGCCGCGCCCGGCCGCGCTGATCCTGGCCCCCACCCGGGAACTTGCCACCCAGATTGCCGCCGATCTCCGTGAGATCGCCCACGCGCGCGCTCTGCGCGTCACCGCCGTATACGGCGGTGTGGGGCTGGTCAAGCAGGGCCGCGACGCGGCCAACTCACACATCGTCGTCGCCACCCCCGGGCGCCTGGAGGACCAACTCTCGCGCCGTGCCTTCGATCTGCGCCGGGTCCAGACCCTGGTGCTCGACGAGGCCGACCGGATGCTCGACATGGGTTTCCGTCCCGCGGTGGACCGGATCGTCTCCGCCTGCCCGGCCTCCCGCCAGACGCTGTTCTTTTCGGCCACCCTCGACGGGGATGCGGGCCGCGCGGCGCGCGACTACACCTCGGACCCCGTCCACCACGAGCACGGCCCCTCCGGGCGCCGCGCCGTGGCCGACGTCGAGCACCGCTTCGTGTCGGTGACGGGCGGTCAACGGCTCGAGGCCCTCTTGGCCGAGCTGGGGGGCGAGCGGGATCGCACGCTCGTCTTCGTCCGCACCAAGCGCGGCGCCGACCGCCTGGTCAAGCGCCTCGCCGGCCATGGCGTCGACGCGCTAGCCATGCACGGCAACAAGTCCCAGCGCCAGCGCGAGTCGGCCCTGGGCCGGTTCGAATCCGGGGCCGTGGACACGCTGGTCGCCACCGACGTCGCCGCTCGCGGCATCGACGTGGCCGGCATCTCGCACGTGATCAACTTCGACCCCCCCGAGGATCACGAGGGCTACGTGCACCGCGTCGGGCGCACGGCCCGGGCCGGACGCACCGGAATCGCGATCACGCTCGTCGAGGGCCACGAGCGCGCTGACGTGAGCCGGCTCGCCGGGGTGCTGAGCATCGACCACGGCCTGGGCGGCGCGCACCAGGGCGCCGGCCAGTCCCGCAACGGAGCTCCCTCCCGCGGCCAAGGACCCGGGGGCCGGGACCAGCGCCCTCCGCGCGAGCACCGCGGGCCGGGCGGGGCGGGCGGGTCCAATACCGGCGGCAACCGGCGCCGGAGCCGGAGCCGGGCTCAGCGCTCGCGCGCCGGTACCCACCCCGCCGGGTAGGCCCCGGCCGGGACATCCCCGGCGTAATCGGAAAACCAGCGTCGCGCGATGACCTCGGCGGGCCGTTGCGCGAGCAATGGCCGCAGGTCGCCCACGACGAGCAGGATCCGCAGCGTCGAGGCGATCTGCAGGTCAGCCGCCGTCGGCTCTTCGCCGCCGACGATCCCGTCGCCGGCGAGCTGATCGACGTGATCGAGCTTGGCCGGGAGCCCAGCCAGATCGTTCGCCAGGCGCGCCGCGGTGAGTCTGTGATAGCGCCAACTCGCGTGGATGGCCTTAATGGCGAAGTCGGTCCCGGCCGGATCGAGCGCGCCGGCGCCGCCGAACGTGCCCAGCGCCTCGGGCCGGAAGTGGAGCGCCCCCCAGGGCAACCGACGCCCGAGGTCCTGGAGCTCCTCGTCGCCCCAGCGCTCGGCCTCGCGCACCGCGTCGGCGATCGGCTCGGGGTACAGGGTCGGGGCGGGAGCGAGTTCTTCGAGCCGGGCGAGGATGGCCCGGGAGCCGTGCACCGGCTCGCCGTCGATCAGCAGTCCCGGCACGGTGCTGTGACCCTCACCGTAGATGCGTTGCATCTCCTCAACGTGCTGGCCGGGGTTGAAGTCGATCCGCTCGTACTGAAGCCCCTTGTACCGGAGGGCCGCCTCGGCGGTCAGGCACGGGTGCGAGGGCGCGAGGCCGTGGAGGATGAGCGCGGAGGTCGTCATGACCGAGGACTCTATTGATGGCGCGGCAGCACCAGCCGCGAGGGGTGCTCGGGACCGTGCCGAAGCTCCACGTTGACCGCGCACAGCTCGGTCGCGGTGGCCGGATCCTCACCGGTGCCCGGGTTGCGGGCATAGCGGGGATGGGCGCCGGAGGAGACCTGGAGCCTAATCCGGTGGTGAGCGGCGAAGCGATGCCCAAGGGGCCAGAGATCGAAGGTCACCTGCCGCACGCCGCCCGACTCGTGGTCGACGCTGTCGGGCCCGAGCCGGACCAGCCCGTCGCAGACGTTCCAGGACGCCCCCGCCGGGTCGACATCGCAGACGCGGGCAAACAGGTCGAAGTGCTCGGAGTCGCCGGCAACCCACAGCTCCACTCGCGCGGGCCCGACCGCCTCGACGGTCTCGGAGAGGGCCTCGCTGCTGTAGGTGAGGACGTCGGTCCGAGCTTCCAGCTCACGGTTGTCGAGCACTGGCTCGCGCGAGAGCAGGACCGGACCGCCGAGCGAAGGGGTCGGGTCGCAGGGGTCATAGCGGTAGCGGTCACCGGCCACCGAGCGGGCCGCGTCCGCGACCGGGGCGGCGGCTTGGAGGCGTCCGTCGGGCGCGAGCCACAGCGACCGCTCGCCGGTCCCGGGCGGCGGCCAGGCCGGCAGGTTTCGCCAGCCGCCTCCCGAGCGTTCGCCGGTCACGAGCACGCGCACCGGGCTCTCACGATCTCGCCGGTGATCGTCGAGCAGGTGCGAGCGCAGCCACGCGATCCCCTCCCGGTGCCCGGTGGCCGCCAGGCCCGGCGATGTGTGCGCCCACGGGCCGATCGTCAGCTGCGGACGCCGCCCGGCTGACTGCAGCGCGGCGAAGTCTTCGAGCATCCAGGGCAGGAGGATGTCGTACCAGCCACCCACGAACGAGACCGGCGCCGTCACCTCGGCCACCCGGGTGGAGAAGTCCCGGGCCAGCCAGTAGGCATCCTCGCGCGCCGGGTGCGCAAACCCCTCGCGGTACCACGCCACCGGAGCGCCGGTGGCCCGCTCGTCCAGGTCACCGAGAGGCAACTCGGCCATCGTCGCGGTCAGACGTCGCAGCGCCCGGTGGATGGCCAGCGGAGCGATCCGGCTCTCCTGGGCCGCAATCACCGCCAGCCACGAGGCTGCCGTCTCCAGCGCGATGCGCCGCCGGCAAAGGTCTGGCCGTGAAACTGCGAAGCGCTGACCTGGATCGCGAGGGCGGCCAGATCCTCGCCGGCGTCAGCGGCCAACGCCCATTGCACGAGGCCCAGGTAGCTGGGGCCGATCGTCCCGATCCGATCCCGGTGCCACGGCTGCCCGCGGATCCAGCGCAGGGTAGCGAGTCCGTCTGCGCGTTCGTCGAAGGGGCTGAAGCTTCCTTGCGAGCCGAACGTCCCCCGGACGCTCTGGAGCACGACCTGGAGTCCGCGCTCGGCGAGCAGGCGCCCGAACATGAGGCCCACGAAACTGCGCCGGCCGTAGGGCGAGCGGACGAGCACGGTCGGTTGGGAGCGCGACGCCGACGTCGTGGCAACCCAGCGGTCGGTGAACAGGACGGCGCCGTCATCGGCGGGCACGCGCAGATCGCGCTCATGGGTCACGTCGAGAGTCTGGGGCTCGACCAGCCGCATACGTCGGCCGAGGATCTGGCTGGCCAGACTCATATACGTGAATCGTGTCACCCGGCGCGGCTGCTATATCCAGGCGCATGCCTGCCCTCCCCCATCGGCCGCTCGGCGACAGCGGCCTGCGGGCCTCCGTCGTCGGGCTGGGCTGTAACAACTTCGGCCGCCGCCTCGACGTGGCCGGCACTCGCCGGGTGGTCGACGCGGCGATCGAACAGGGCATCACGTTCTTCGATACCGCCGACATCTACGGCTCGGGCGAAAGCGAGACCTTCCTGGGCGAGGTCCTCGCCGGTCGCCGCGACCAGATCGTGCTGGCCACCAAGTTCGGCATGGACATGGGCGACGACCGCGGCCCCCGCGGTTCCCCCGATTACGTCGCCCAGGCCGTCGAGGCTTCGCTGCGGCGGCTGCGCACCGACGTGATCGACTACTACTGGTATCACCAGCCCGACGGCGTCACCCCGATCGCCGAGACCCTGGGCGCCCTGCACGAGCTCGTAGCCGCGGGCAAGGTCCGGGCCATCGGAGCCTCCAACTTCAGCGCCGCTGCGCTCGAAGAGGCCGACCGGGTCGCCCGCGACCAGGGCTTGACCCGCTTCACCGCCGTGCAGAACGAGTACAGCCTGCTCGTTCGCGACGCCGAAAGCGACGTGCTCCCCGCCTGCGAGCGCCTCAGGATCGGATTCGTCCCCTTCTTCCCGCTCGCCTCGGGCCTGCTCACCGGCAAGTACCACCGCGGCCGCCCGGGTCCCAGCGGCGCCCGGCTCTCCGGACGCGACGAGATCGCCTCCGACCGCCAGTTCGCCCAGGTGGAGTCGCTGCAGGCCTACGCCGACGCGCGCGGCGTGACGCTCGTGGACGTCGCCATCGGAGCGCTGCTGGCGCGCGACGTGGTCTCGTCGGTGATCGCGGGGGCGACCAAGCCCGAGCAGATCCAGGCCAACGCCGCGGCGGCGCTCTGGACGCCGACGGACGACGATCGCCACGAGCTTGCGCAGCTCCTGGCCGCCTGAGGCGCGATCAGTCGGTCTGCCGCGCGAGCAGAGTCACGAACCGGCCGATCCGGGTCCGTTCCGGCTCTGAGAGAACTCCCTCAGCGGCGATCAGGAGCGTCATCGGGCCCCGGTCGTGCGCCCAGCTTCGGGCCGGCTCGGAGAACTCGTCGGTGACCCAGATCAGCGGCAGCGAGCCCGCGAACTCGATCACGGTCTGCTCCTGAGCGTCGGGGTCGGCCTCGCGGCGGACCACGGAGACGGCCAGCTGGCCCAGCGCGCGGGCCGCATCGTTGACGGCCCCCACCCCGCCCTCGTCGACGAGCAGCGCGACCTCCCCATCGCGCAGCGTGGCGGTGGCCCAGCCGGGCGGCGCGCCGGCGATGGCGGCGCTCGCGCAGACCATCAGGAAGGACGGCGTCATGGTGTCTTGGCGTCGGGCAGGCGCCACCCGGGCGCGGCGGGTAGCTCTAGGGCCGGTTCGGGCCCCCAGGAGCCCTCGGCATAGGACTGGGTCTCGGGCCGAGCCTCGAGCACCGGCGCACACACCTGCCAGAGACGTTCGATCTGCTCGCTGCGGGTGAACAGCAGGCGCTCGCGCAGCATCACGTCGTGCAGGAGCCGCTCGTAGGCCTCGAGTCCGTCGGCGCCGTCGAACGCCGCCTCGACGTCGAGCGTGAGCGCGGCGCGGCCGAGATCGATGACCGGGCCCGGGATCTTGGCCATCACCTCGATCCGGACCTGAGGATCCTCGGAAAGCTCGAAGACCAGCTCGCTGGGGCGCACGAAGTTCTCGTCGGGCTGGTGCGGGAAGATCCGCAGCGGCGCCTCGGTGAAGCCGATCGTCACCGTGCGCCGTCCCTCGGCCATCGCCTTGCCGGTCCGCAGGTAGAACGGCACTCCGCTCCAACGCCAGGTGTCGACCCTCACCTCCAGCGCCGCGAAGGTCTCGACCTCCGAGTCGTCGGCGACATCGGGCACGTCGCGGTAGCCCTCGTACTGGCCGAAGACCACGTGCTCGGGGTCAATCGGCCGCACCGAGTCAAACAGCTTGGTTCGCTCGAGGTGCAACGCCTCGGCCTCGACCCGCGACGGGGGCTCGAGGGCGACGATCCCGAGGATCTGAAGCAGGTGGGTGACGATCATGTCCCGGAAGGCACCCGTCTCCTCGTAGAAGCCGGCCCGACCCTGGATGTCGATCGCCTCGGGAACGTCGATCTGCACGTAGGAGATGTGGTCGCGGTTCCAGATCGGCTCGAAAATGCCATTGGCGAAGCGCAGCGCGAGGATGTTCTGCGCCGCCTCCTTGCCGAGAAAGTGGTCGATGCGGTAGATCGAGTCCTCGGCCACGAACGCGTGCAGGGTCGCGTTGAGCTCGCGCGCGCTCTCGTAGTCGTGACCGAAGGGCTTCTCGACCACCAGCGAGCAGTTCTCGGCCAGGCCCGTGCGGCCGAGCATCCGGACCATCTCCTGGGTGGCCCGGGGGGGTACTGACAGGTACACCAGTCGCTCGCCCGCGGCGTCGATCTCGGCCTCGGCGTCGGTTACGGCCTGGGCCAGATCGGTGCCGTCCTCGGCGCTGGAGGTGACGAAGCTCAGCCGGCGGGCGAACTCATCCCACCCTCGCTCCGGATCGCACTCCCCGTGCTTCTCGAGCGCCTCGTGGACGTGGGCTCGGAAATCGTCATCGCTGCCGGGGGAGTGTCGGCCCGAGCCGATGATCCGAAACTGCTCGGGCATCAGACCCTCCCGGTAGAGCCGGAAAAACCCGGGGAACAACTTGCGGGCGGCGAGGTCTCCAGTGGCGCCGAACAGCACCAGGACACGGTCGGCCGGACGTTGGTTGTCTCTCACCGCCTGCAAGCTACACGAGGCCGCCGCTCATACCTCCCGGGGTGGCGATGGCGCTCAGGTTTTGACCTCGCTAGGACTTGTCGACCTTGGCGCCGGAGGGAGCCAGGGCGTACCAGGGAGCCCCGAAGCTCTTCAGTCCCTGACCGTAGGCGTCGTGATCGTCTCCGTCCCGGGCGTAGCGATATAGCGGATGGCCCTTGTAGGTGACCTGCACGGTGCCGTCGGGGCGCCGCGTGGTGCCCAGGTCGCCCTGGAGTGCGCCGCCCGCAGCCTGCGGCTTGCCGGTCACCGGAGGCCAGACGCTGGCGCAGGTCCCCGTGCAGCCCGACTTGGCGCCGTGATCGGCCTCGAACAGGTACACGGTCAGGTCCTTGTGCCCGTAGGCGAGGATCGTCCCGAGCTTGTTGCTGTGCTTGGTGGTGATCAGGGCGACGGATGCCGCCGAGGCAGTCGAACTGCTGCTGGCCGCTCCGTAGGGGTTGGCCCCGCCGTACGGACTGGCCCCGGGGGCGGCCGCCGACGTGCTGGCCGCCGCTGAGGTTGTGGGGGCGGCGGCTTGACCGGCGGCGGCTGACTGGCTCGAGCTGCTGGCGCTCCCGCAGCCGGCGACGGCGACCGCCACCGCGATGACGAGCGCCGGGATGAGCTTGTGATGCGGCATGGGTCCTCCCCGTGGGCGTTTGGCTGCTGCCCGGCAAGACGCCGCGGGCGACACTTCCCTTCCCGGGTTCGAGATCTCAGTCGCCGCGACGAACCAGCACGTCGGCCCGCATCGGCTGGCGGAAGCGACGTCCCCCTTGGGCCCCGGGCTCGCCGAGCCGCGAAAAGGCGACCGCAATCTCGTTGGCGCGGCGTTGAAACAGCGGGCCGCGGTCAGGATCGACGTCCACGATTCGCCGGCGCAGCGCCTCGAGATCGGGGATCTCGGCCTCGACCTCGTAATCGACCCGGCGGACGCGGTCCAGCCCAAACTGTGGGGCGCGGTCCAAGGTGAGCTGGGCGGCAGCCCGGACCTCACGTTCGTCCTCTACCAGACTGGTGAGCGCAAAGAAGTCACCTTCCGGCACCGGCTCGGCCACGTAGAGCAGGCCGCCCGGGCGCAGTACCCGGTGGCACTCGCTCAGCGCCGCGGCGTGACGCTCGACGGGGACATGGTGCAGGGCGCGCATGAAGATCGCCAGGTCCACGGTCGCGAACGCCAGGGGTAGCTGCTCGGCCCGCCCGACCAGATAGTCCGCGTCGCCGGCTTCCGGGTGGGCTTGGGCCCGTTCCAGCTGCCCGATGGAGACTTCGATCCCCGTCACGCGGGCGCTATGCGCGGTCAACGCGCGGACCAGGGCGCCGTCGCCGCAGCCGATGTCAACGACATCCTTGCCCGCCGGCGACACCAAGCGCTCGAGCAGCGCGAGATCGGTGACCGCTTGACGGACATGCGCGCCCGGGTGGTCCTGAGCGGTCAGGCCTCTTCGACGATCATCAGCGTGTTGCCGTCGGGGTCGCGGAACCAGAACATCGGGGGCACGGGATCCCCCATGCGGGAAACCTCGGCGGCTACATCGACGCCGGCGGACTTCAGCTCGCTGTGGGTGACCTCGATGTCGTCGCTGGTCAGGCTGATGCCGGTCTGGATCCCGACCGGATCAGTCTCCCGCGGCGGCGCCAGGGCAATTCCGGTCGTGCCGTTGGGCGGATAGACCTCGACCCAGCGATAGCGATCCCCGAAGGGAATGTCCGTGCGCTTATCGAACCCCAGCTTGTTGACATAGAACTCGATCGAGCGGTCCTGATCGGGTGAGGGGACCATCACCAGGTTGATCTGGGAGATCCGACTGGTCGTGGTGGTCATTGTGCCCTCCGGATTGGTGGTTGTACTTCTGCTGCTCAGACTGCGCCGAGCCCCCGAAGTAATCGGTCTCAGACGAGATCGTGCTGGTAGACGACGAACGATGTGGGCTGTCCGACCTGGTCATAGAGCGACCGGGCCGCCCCGTTGTACTGCTGGGTGTGCCAGTACACGTGCCCGACGCTCCGCTCCCGCGCCGTCGCGTACACCGCCGCAAACAGGGCGCGGGCGATCGTCCCACCCCGCCGCTCCGGATCGACGTAGAGATCCTCGAGGTAGCAGTAGTCCTCCGCGCTCCACGTCGCCGGGTGAAAGACCAGGTGCGCCAGGCCGAGCGGCTGGTCATCGTCGTCCACCGCGACCAGGCCCAACATGCCGCGCTCGGCGTCGCGCAGGCGCCCGAAGTTGGTTCGGGTTACTTCGTCGGTCACTTCGGCGCGGTAAAAGGACAGGTAGCCACGCCACAGGACCAGCCACCGGTCGAAGTCCGCGTCGCGCAGACGCCGCGCGCCGGGCGGGGCTTTTTCTTCGGGCATCGATTCTCCTCGGACCGGTTGCTGGTGTCAGAGGCTCTATATATACCCGGCCGAGCGCAGGCGGAGCTGTCCAACCGCCCGACGGCCGTTTGCTCCGAATCGACCTCCGGTCTTTTGTTACGTTTCCGCGGATGCCGCCTAGCTCACCCGCGCCCGGATCGGCGCTTTGGAACCCACAGGCTCAGATGGCGACCGTCCCCAGCGATCGCCTGACCATCGTTCGCGGCGAAGGGGTCAACGTCCAGACCAGCGACGGTCGCTGGCTGCTCGACGCCACCGCCGGGCTCTGGCACGCGAACATCGGCCATGGCCGCGAGCGGCTGGCCCAAGCCGCGGCGGAGCAGATGCGCACGCTGGAGACCTACCACACATTCGGACGGGTGGCCAACCAGCCGGCCCTCGAGCTGGCCGATCGCGTGGCCGCGATCAGCCCGATCGCCGATCCGAAGGTCTTCTGGGGTAGCGGCGGTTCCGATGCGGTCGACACCGCCGCAAAGCTGGCGCGAAGGTACTGGCAGATTCAGGGTCAGGCCAACAAGCGCATCATCATCAGCCGCGAGTGGGCTTACCACGGCTTGCACGCGTTTGGCACCAGCCTGGCCGGCATTCCCGTCAACCGCGAGGGTTACGGCTCGGAGTCCCTGATCCCGGAGACGGCGCGGGTACCCACCAACGACGCCGACGCCCTGGAGGCGGCGATCCTCGAGCTAGGGCCCGACCGGGTCGCCGCCGTGTTCGCCGAGCCAGTGATCGGGACCGGTGGCGTGATCCCGCCCGCCCCCGGCTACCTGCAGCGGGTCGAGGCGATCTGCCGCGAGTACGACGTCCTGCTCGTCCTCGACGAGGTCATCACCGGCTTCGGGCGCACCGGGAAGATGTTCGCCACCGGGCTGTTCGACCTCGCGCCCGACATGATCCTGATGGCCAAGGGCATCACCTCGGGCTACGCACCGCTGGGGGGCGTGCTGATCGCGCCCCGCGTGTGGGAACCGTTCTTCGCCACGGCCGAGAGCCCGATCTTCCGCCACGGCATCACGTACGCCGGACATGCCACGGTGTGCGCGGTGGCCCAGGCCAACCTCGACGTCCTGGCCGAGGAGAAACTGGTCGCCCGGGTGGCTGAGCTCAGCCCGGAGCTCGAGCGTGTGCTCGCGCCCCTCGCCGGCCACCCGCTGGTCACCGAGGTGCGCGGCGGCGTCGGGCTGCTGGGCGGTGTCCAGCTCGCCCCCGAAGTCCCCGGCGAGGAGGTGCTGCGTGGGTGCATAGAGCGCGGCGTCCTGCTGCGGTTGATCACGATGAACACAATTCAGGTTTCGCCCCCGTTCATCGTGTCTGCCGCCGAGCTTGCCCAGATCGCCGAGGCCATCACCGCGACGCTGGAAGCGCTCCCCGGCTAACGGTCCTAGGGTGAACGGCGGGATGCTGACCTGGTCGCGCGGTTTCACCATCAACTACGAGAGTGCCGGCACCGGGCCGCCCGTCGTGCTGGTGCCCGGGACGCTGTCGTCAGCCGCACAGTGGGAGCTGTTCGGCTATACCCGGGCGCTGGCCATTGATGCTCGGGTGGTGGCCGTCGACCCGCTCGGCCATGGACTGAGCGACAAGCCGCACGCACCCGATGCCTATGCGGCGGAGGGGGTCATCGCTGACCTGCTGGCCGTGCTGGACGCCGCTGACATCGAGCAGGCCACCGTGTGGGGCTACTCCCGCGGAGGCTGGATCGCTTATGGGCTGGCGGCGGCGCATCCCGAGCGAGTCACGAGACTCGTCGTCGGCGGCTTTGGCGCCCATGCCCACGCGGCCGAGCTCTCGCTCCAGTCCGCCTGGTTTGAGCACCTCAGCCGCGCCGACTGGTCGGGCTTCTGGCGGACCTTTGGCATCGAGGATTCCGCGCTCCTGCGGCCCGTCGAAGAGGCCAACGATCCGCTGGCCATCGCCGCAGCCGTCGCCGGCTCCCAGCGCCCCACCCGCGCTGTCGACCTGGCCGCGGTCAGCTGTCCGACGTTTCACTACGTCGGGGCTCAGGACTGGATCGCCGAGTATGTCGCCGCCGACGCCGAGGCCCTCGGAGCGCCGGTGAAGTTCCTGCCCGGCGCGCAGCACCTGGAAGCCTTCGCCCAAGCTGTGCCGGCCCTCGCCGCGGTGACCCCGTGGCTGCGGGGATCACCGTAGGGACTCAGCTCACCGGCTCCAGGACGAAGACCGGAATCTCGCGGTCGGTCCTGGTCTGATAGTCGGCGTAGTCAGGCCAGACCTCGACGGCTCGCCGCCACCACTCTTCGCGCTCCTCGCCGTCTAGCACCCGCGCGCGGTAATCGCCCTTGGCGGCCTCGTCCTGCACCTCGACGAGCGGATGCCCGAGCAGGTTTCCATACCAGTCGGGGTGCGCCGGAGCGCCCCCCTTTGAGGCGACGGCGGCGTAGCGACCGTCGTGCTCGACCCGCATCACCGGGTTCTTGCGCAACTTGTCCGACTTGGCGCCCACCGAGGTCACGACGATCACTGGCACGCCTCTCAGGGTTGTCCCCTCCGTCCCGCCAGAGCTCTCGTATTCCTGCACCTGATCGCGCACCCACTGCTGGGTGCTGGGCACGTACTCACCTTGGAGGGGCATGTTGGTCTCCTCTCGCCGTCTTCGTTTTACTGGTCGCGCGGGCGGCATTTTGCGCGACGGCCCGGATGATCTCGGGCCAGAGCTCGCGGGGAAGATCGTGTCCCATGCCGGCCACGATGACCAGACGAGCGTCCGGGACGGCTTGCGCGGTCGCACGTCCACCCGACACGTTGACCAGCGGATCGGCGTCCCCGTGGATCACGGTGGTCGGCACCCGCAGCTTGGCCAGCCGTGCAGTGCGGTCCGGCGCGGTCACGATCGCCGCCATCTGACGCGCCGCACCGGCGGGGTGAATCCCGCGATCGAAGATGCGTCCCGCGCGCTCGCGCCGGCGCGCCTCATCGAAGTCAAACCCTGGGGACCCGATCACCCGGTAGGTATCGAGATGATCCGCGATGTAGCCGTCACGGTCGCGCCGGGCCTTGCGCAACATCCGCACCGCGACCCGCGGGCGGGGCTGGCCCACCCGGCGGTTGCCGGTGGTGGACATGATCGAGACCAGGGACAGCACCCGGTCGGGGTGCGCGAGCGCGATCAGCTGGGCGATCATCCCGCCCATCGAGGCGCCGACCACGTGGGCGGCGGAGACCTCGAGGTGATCGAGCAAGGCCACGGCGTCAGAAGCCATCTCGTCCAGCGAGTAGGCGGCGCCCCGAGCGTCGCGGGTGAGCAACTGCCTTTGCTTGGGGATCACGGCGTCGCGCAGGATCGTCGAACGGCCGACGTCCCGGTTGTCGAACCGGATCACCCAGAAGTCCTCGGCGGCCAGGGCCTCGCAGAACTCGTCGTCCCACAACAGCATCTGGGAGGAGAGTCCCATCACGAGCAGCAGCGGTGACGCCGCCGGGTCGCCGAACGTCTCATAGCAGAGCTCGATGTCGCCCGCGGGCGCCGTGCGCTCGCCGGATGCGGTCGGGGTCAGATCAGATCCGGGCATGACCTGATTCTGCCCGACGGCGGGCTCCAAAGGCTCGTTGACCACCCCGGAGCCCTGCGCGCCTATTCGAAACCAGGCGCGGACCGCCCCGGGAAGAGGTCGGCCAGCCCGTCGCTGACGCGGTCTGGGAACACGGCCGGTCGCTTCTCCAGGAACGCCGTCACGCCCTCGCGGGCGTCGGCCGACTGCCCACGCGCGAACATCCCGCGTGAGTCGGCGCGGTGAGCGATCATCGGGTGCTCGGCGCCGAGCATCGTCCAGAGCATCCGGCGAGCGAGCGCCACCGATACGGGCGCTGTGTTCTCGGCGATCTCGCGCGCCAGATCGTGGGCGGCGTCGAGCAACTGGTCGGGCGGATGCAGGCTCCGGACCAGGCCGGCCTCCAGCGCCTCCTGGGCCGAGAAGACGCGCCCCGTGGCGACCCACTCCATCGCTCGGCTGATGCCCACCACGCGGGGCAGGAACCAGCTCGAGCAGGCTTCGGGCACGATCCCGCGGCGCGCGAACACGAAGCCGATCTTGGCCGTGTCGGCTGCCAACCGGATGTCCATCGGGAGCGTCATGGTCGCGCCGACGCCGACGGCGGGGCCGTTGATCGCGGCGATCACCGGCTTGGTAGATTCGAACACGCGGAGGGTGAACTGGCCGCCGTTGTCGCGCGGGATCGCGCCGGCAGGCTCGCGTTCGGGCCAGTCGAAGGTGTCACCGCCGCCGGCCAGATCGGCTCCCGCGCAGAAGCCCCGTCCCGCGCCCGTGATGACCACGGCGCGAACCCCATCATCGGTGTCGGCCCGGTCGAAGGCGTCCCTGAGCTCCTGCCCCATCCTCGCGGTCCAGGCGTTGAGCCGTTCGGGGCGGTTGAGGGTGATGGTGAGCACCTGATCGCTCACTTCAGTCCGGATCTGCTCGAATTCCATTGCCCGTCCTTTCGTCGGTCTCCCCCATTCTCGCCCGCATGACCCTCAACGCCCTCTCCGAAACCGAGCGAGAGCTGATCAAGTCCGCCCCTGCCCCGAAGCACGCGGGAGCGATGAAGGCGGTCCTGACCGACGAGCGCTTCAGCGACGACGGATGGATCTTTGAGCGCAAACTCGACGGCGTACGCTGCGTCGCGATCCGAGATAACGGTGAGGTCACGCTGCTGTCCCGCAATGACCTGGCCTTGAACGGCCGCTACCCGGAGATCGCCGCCGCACTCACCGCGCAGCCTCAGCGGCGGTTCGCCGTCGATGGTGAGGTCGTGGCCTTCGACGGCGCGCAAACCAGCTTCGCCAAGCTCGCCCAGCGCGGCCAGACCCATGTCCCGGTGTTCTACTACGTGTTCGACGTGCTCTGGGTCGACGGCCAGGACGTGCGGGGCCTGCCGCTGCGCACCCGGAAGCGGTTGCTGCGTGAGGCCCTGAAGTTCCAGGATAAGTCGCTGCGCTTCTCGACTCACCGCAACCGCGACGGTGAGGCATACTTCGCGCAGGCCTGCCGCCAGGGCTGGGAGGGACTGATCGCCAAGCGGGCGGACAGCTCCTATAGCGCCCAGCGTTCGCGGGACTGGCTCAAGCTCAAGTGCGAGCAGGGTCAAGAGCTTGTGATCGGCGGCTTCACCGCGCCCCGGGGCTCGCGCAGCGATTTCGGCGCCCTCCTCCTCGGAGTTGCGCTACGCCGGGAAGGTCGGCACCGGTTTCGATGCCGACACCCTCCGCTCGCTCGGTCAGCAACTGCGGGGTCTGGTCCAGGACGAGCCCCCGTTCGCCGACGCGGCCAGCATCCGCGAGCGCGGAGCGCAGTGGGTCAAACCCGAGCTGGTGGCCGCCTTGGGCTTCAGTGAGTGGACGGCCGCCGGCCGCCTGCGCCACCCTCGGTTTCTGGGCCTGCGCGACGACAAGTCGCCGCGCACGGTCGTTCGCGAGCGCCCTTAGGCCGGCGCGCGGGGCGATCCGGTGGCCATCGCTACTGTCCGAACGCACCCACCGCTTGGACCACGACAAGCGCAAGGACCAGCAGGATGTAGGAGAGGGCGGCGGCGATCACGACCAGTCCGGCCACCAGCCCCAATCGTTGAAACCCGACACCGACGGCGTGAAGTCCGCTTTGCACGTGTGACCTCCTGGTACTCAGGACCGGGTTGGCCCTGGGCATGAACGGTTAGAAGCGGGCTTGCACTTGGCGAGGACGCCAAAAACCGCTCAAACGGAAGCCAGTCATCGGCTGGTCAACTAGCGAAGAGTCGGCTAGTGGCGACCGTCCTAGGTTGACTCTACGCCGATCGTGAGCGAATTGGAGATTGTTTGTCAGGCCCGCGGGTCGCTGCCGCGCACTCTTCCGCTGGCCTAAGGTGTCGGCTGTGCCCAGACGCCGGGTTGTCATCGATCACGTCTCGGTTGGCGTTAGTGACCTCGCCCGCAGCCGCGCCTTTTACGCCCGCGCGCTCGTGCCCCTCGGCTTCGCCGAGATCGGTCCGTGGCGCGCCGGCGGGACCGAGGTCGCGTTCGGGCTGGAGGAAGCCGATGACTTCGCGATCTCGACGGACTACCCGACCGGAGCGCCGGTCCACGTCGCCTTTGCCGCCGACCGGCGCGAGCAGGTCGATGCCTTCCACGCCGCGGCGCTCGCTGCGGGAGGACGAGACAACGGCGCCCCCGCTCTGAGACCTGAGTACTCGAGCGGCTATTACGCGGCCTTTGTCCTGGACCCCGACGGCCACAACATCGAGGCGGTTCACCATGACACCGTTTAGACGGCGAGGGCGAGTCCGACGACCCGGGCCTCGTGGGTGAGCAGGCGGCGCTTGGCCTTCAGGCCGCCCGCATATCCGACCAGGGAGCCCGACGCTCCGATCACCCGATGGCATGGGACGATGATCGACAGTGGGGTTGCGACCGTTGGCGGTGCCGACCGCGCGCGCGGCGCCCGGTCCCAGGGCGAGGCGGCTGGCGATCTGGCCGTAGGTGGTCGTGGTGCCGTAGGGCACGGCGCGCAGGGCCGCCCAGACTCGCTCCTGCAACGGGCTGCCGACGGTCGCCAGGCGCAGGTCAAACGCAATGCGCTCCCCGGCGAAGTACTCGCCGAGCTGCGCGGCGGCGCGGTCGATGACACCCCCGGCGCCAGACTGGCCGACTGCGGTCGGGGCGCCCTTGTGGTTTGGAAGGTAAACGCCGCGCAGTTGATCGGCATCATCGGCGACGAGCATCAGCGGGCCGAGCGGGCTGGGAACTGAGTGGTGGCGAAGTGAGTTCATGGAGACAAAACGCCGGCAGCACCGCTCTCGTGAGGTCACCGGGCGCATCGATCCTCGGGGCGCTGGGGCGCCGCCGTCGGTGCCGGATCTTCGCGCGTGGATCGGTGCCGGATCTTCGCGCGTGGATGTGAGAAGCTTTGCCTATGCCCACCGATGAGCAGATCGAGAGCGAGATCGAGGCGCTCGAGACTGAACGCGAGAGCCTGCGTCTTCGGGAAGGGACGGCGGACCCGACCGTCGGCGAGGATGCTGCGCGCCTGGAGGAGATCCGGATCGACCTGGACCGGCTGTGGGACTTCCTAATGCAACGGCGGGCGCTGCGCACCCCCGGTAAGAATCCCGACGCGGCGTCGGAGCGCTCGGCCGAAACGGTCGAGAAGTACTGGCAGTAACGGGGCGGTTGCGCACAGCCGGCTCCGCGCCAGGCACCTGCACCGAGGGTGCTCTCAATTACCAGGTCCTTGCATTAGTACCCGGCTGACCCATATCTTGGCCTCGATGGAAGCCTCGCCTGTGTCGCTGCCGCCACCATCGCGGTGGGTGCGCGTCAAGGCGTCGATGACGCGCGAGGAATGGCGCCGCGCGGGCTATATGGCCGCGGTCATCGCCGGTCTGCACGTGATCGGGTTCGGGATCCTGATCCTGGTCGTCGCCCCCGTGAAGTACAAGCTGGGCGCGTCGGGCACGTTCGCGATCGGAACCGGGATCACCGCCTACACGCTCGGGATGCGTCATGCGTTCGACGCCGATCACATTTCCGCCATCGACAACACGACGCGGAAGTTCATGAGCGAAGGAAAGCGGCCGCTGAGCGTCGGGTTCTTCTTCTCGCTCGGGCACTCGACGATCGTCTTCCTGCTCGCGTTCCTGCTCGCCGTCGGCGTCAAGGCGCTCAGCGGACCGGTCAAGAACGGCCAGTCCGGCCTGCACAAAGCGACGAACGTGATCGGCACGACCGTTTCCGGCACCTTCCTGTACATCATCGCGATCCTCAACATCATCATCCTCGTCAGCATCCTGAAGATCTTCTTCGAGATGCGCCGCGGCACGTACGACGAGCGGCAACTCGAGGAGCAGCTCAACTCGCGCGGGTTCATGAACCGCTTCTTCGGCCACCACCTCAACAAGATCCGCGAGCCGTGGCAGATGTATCCCGTCGGCGTGCTGTTTGGTCTCGGCTTTGATACCGCGACCGAGATCGCGCTGCTGGTCCTGGCCGGCAGCGCGGGCGCCGCTGGTCTCCCCTTCTACGCCATCATCTGCCTCCCGGTGCTGTTCGCTGCCGGCATGTCGCTGCTCGACACGATCGACGGCTCGTTCATGAACTTCGCCTACGGGTGGGCGTTCTCCAAGCCCGTCCGCAAGGTGTATTACAACATCACGATCACCGGGCTCTCGATCGCAGTGGCGCTGTTCATCGGCACGATTGAGCTTGTCGGATTGCTCACCGACAAGCTCGGCCTCCGGGGCTCGGTCGCTGACTGGTTTCAGAACTTCAACATCAACACAGCCGGGTTCATCATCGTCGGCATGTTCGTGGGAACCTGGGCGATCGCGCTCGCGGTGTGGCGCTTCGGGCGAATCGAGGAGAAGTGGTCGGTGGGGATGCAACAAGCAGCCGCGCGGTCGGCCTCCGCGGCAGAAGCGGGGGACTGATCGAGCGTGACCATCGCTCCGCAGACACCACCGCTCTCCTTCACCACCATCGCGGAGGCGATCGCGGCCGTGCGCACGGGCGGAAAGCGCCTCTCGACCGCACGACGGCTCGTGCTCGAGGCGCTCTTCGCCGCCGAGGGCCCAGTGTCGGCGGCGCATCTCGCGCACGCTCTCGGGATCGACGAATCCTCCGTTTATCGCAACCTCGAGGTGCTCGAGCGCCATGGTCTGATCCGTCATGTCCACCTGGGCCACAGTCCGGGCCTCTACGTGCTCGTCGGCGACCACGACGTGGAATATCTGTACTGCGAGCGCTGTGCCAAGGTCACGGTCGTGGGCCCCGAGCAACTCGACCCGCTGCGCCGACAGATCAAGGACCGGTTCGGGTACCAGGCCCGCTTCACCCATTTTGCGATCGTCGGGCTGTGCGCGCAGTGCGCCGCACAATCAGACTCGGCGGCTCCGCAGCCCGGACCGTCGGCCGCGCCCGAGCATCTGCACAGCCACGGTGACCACGTCCACTCCCATCGCCACCCCCACGCCCGTACCGCGGGTTAGCCGAGCCAGCCTGCTTGAGCTCCCGCGGCTCGGGCCTGACCTCCGCCACCCAACCGTCAACCCCGATGATCGTGGTTCCGCCGGTCCACTCCTGTCCACGCTCTCGACCGACCCGGGCCGATCAGACCGACCGAGAAGGCGGCGGCATCAACCAGGCTGAGCTCGGTGTGGAGTCGATCGCCAGACTTATCGGTGTCCATTCCGCGACGCTACCTCAGCCCGGGCGCGGTTTGCCAGTCCCCTCTCAATCCGCCCGCGCCACCAGCCGCGTCTCGTAGGCATAGATAGACCGCTTGTAGGTGGGCGAAGACGCAACGGCTGGGCTTCGTTGCCCGTCAGAGACGGGAGCCCCCTCCGGGTGAGATGACGCCGCTCAGAGTGCCCGTAGCTTGGGCACGGATGATCGCGTCGAGTTGCGCGCCGAACAGAAAGACGGTGGTGGAGATGTACAGGTAGGCCATCGCGACAATGGTCGCGGCCAGGCTTCCGAACACCGAGGCGTAGGACGCGATCGCCGTCAGATAAAGGTAGAAGGCCAGGGACACGACCACCCAGAGCCCGATCACGATCGTCGCGCCGAGACTGACCCACGGCAGCGTTTGCTTCGTAGCGGGAGCGTGCCGGACAAGGAGGCCGACGGCGAGCAACAGCAGCACGATGGCCAGCGTCCAGCGCACCACGAACGCCAGTACCTGCAGGGGGGCACCGGGGTGGGCAATCGTGACGAACGGCGCGAGGAGCAGCGAAAGCGCGGCCAGGATGAAGCACGCACCCACCTCGATCGAGAGCACGAATGAGACCAGGTAGCGCTTGAGGAACGGTCGCTCGGTGGAGGCTCCATAGATTCGAGCGAGCGCGCCCATGACCGCGCGGACCGCCCCGGACACCTGCCAAAGGGCCAATCCGCCGCCGACCGTGGCCCACAAGAGGCGCCGGCCGGCAAACACGTTGTCGACCGCGTTGGACACCACGGCGAACACCGCGGACGAGACGTTCGCCCGGATCTCAGGCTCGAGGTGGTCATGCCAAACGCTGTTGAGGTGCAGTAGCCCGGCGACCGCGAGTACGAACAGCAGGAACGGGATGATCGCCGTCAGGATCTGAAACGAGATCGCGCTCGCATAGGTCAGCAGGTCATTGCGCTTGAACCCGTCGAGGAGCGCACGCGCCATTTCGCTCGCGCGCACGGTGAGCTGGACACCCTCGCCGGGTGAGCGAGCCGCACCACCCACCGGCGGGCGCGCGGTGGCGACCCTCCGGAACTTCGCCATGCCGCCACGCTACTCCAGTCTCCGTCATCCGACGACCTCCGGACGGATCAGTGACGCCCCAAGGGCCGCTCCTCGCGTCCCCAAACACTGGTCGGGCAGCTACCGGGAGTTCTGGGGCGGCTGGTGACCTTCGAGTTTCGCAAGTACGGTGCCCCAACCAACCCACTAGCTAGACCAACCGGAGGAGACATGTCTGACGCACCGACTCTGTTCGTTTGTCACGGGGACGACGGCGGCCCGAGGATGCATCCTTGCCGTCGCGTCCAATAGGCATTACGGGCCGCAAACATCGACTACGACAAGGTCATCGCCGGTCACGGAAATCCGTTGCCGTTCCTGCGCAAGGGCTCCCGGGACGAACTTCAGGCCGCCACGGGAATGACCAAGCTGCCCGCGCTCAAGCTGCCCGACGGCACGGTGATCACTCACTCACGCGCGATCCACTCCTGGATCGACCAACAGCGCCCCTGATAACCGGGCGCAGGTTCCCCGACCGGACTTCCCTGACCGCGCTCCCTACACCTGCGCTAGTCGCGGCGGGCGGCGCGCAGCAAGGACCTGCTCTACTGGTTTTCATGAGTGGACTGTCCGGTCCACTAGTAGCGAGAGAACAGACGGAGTCCCAGATGACCACCGACGCCCCGCCCGACGCCATTGTCCGACCCGGCACCCAGGTCCCCGCGCTCGAACTGCCGATGGTCGGGGGCGACACGTTTCGTCTCGCCGACCGGACTCCGGGTCTCTTCACGATGCTCGTCTTCAACCGCGGTCTGCACTGCCCCGTCTGCCAGGCCCAACTCGCCGAGCTCGAGCGCCGCTTCGACGAGTTGGCTGAGAAGGGCATTGACGTCGTCTCGATCAGCGGCGAGACGCGGGAACGTGCAACCCAGATGCACGACGAGTGGCACATCGACAAGCTTCCCTTGGTTTACGGCCTCGGCGAGGCGCAGATGCGCGAGTGGGGCCTGTTCGTCTCGCGCGGCGTCAATGACGATGAGCCCGCGGTCTTTAACGAGCCCGCGCTGTTTCTGATCGCGACTGACGGCACCGTGTACTACGAGTCGCTCCTGTCCATGCCGGTCGGGCGTCCCCGCCTGGACGACCTCCTGGGCGGCATCGACTTCTGGACCGCCAACCACTATCCGGCCCGCGGCACCGCCTAGCCGGAGGTGGCGGACAACCACGACGACGATGGTTCACATGCCCTACAGACCGCTTGGTGTCGCCGTACCACGCCACCAGGACCTCTGATCTTGCCCCGGTGCTCCTAGTGGCGATGATCTTTTGTGCGCCGGTGTCGATCCCCCGACCCGGCCACTTGGCTGCTGTGGCGCCGGTCGGGCCCGACGAGGGCGCATGACCGAGGATCCGGTTTTGGAGACTATGACCCTGCTCGACTGGCGACGCCGAGTCGGGCAGCTTTACGCCGAAGTCCGCGCCGAGCCGGACCCGAAGGCCGCCTGGAGCCGATGGCAGCAGACGCGCGCCATCTTGTTTCGCGAGCATCAGCAGTCTCCGATCCCGCTCTCGACGCGAAGTAGCTACCCGGGTCCGCATGTGTACCCCCACGATCCGGGGTCGCGGGTCCTCGCCCGGATAGAGCCCGTCGCGCCGGCGAGCTTTGAACTGGCGACCAGCCATGTCGAGGTCATGGCGTTTCGCCGTTGGGGCCTGGCCCATTTTCAGCTCGCGGGAACCGACCTGTCACTCGAGCTCTACTGGCTCGAGGGCTACGGCGGCGGTCTGTTCGTCCCGTTCGCCGACACGACCAGCGGCCAGGAGACCTACGGCGCCGGGCGCTACGTGCTGGAAACCGTGAAGGGCGCCGACCTCGGACTGCAGGACGGTCGGCTCGTTCTGGACTTCAACTTCGCCTATCAGCCGTCGTGTTCGTATGACTCCCGATGGATCTGTCCGCTCGCCCCACCCGCCAATCGGCTGCCGCTCGCCGTGCGGGCCGGCGAACGACTTTCCCTTTCCTGAGTCCCAGGACACCACCGCCTTCGTCGGGGCGTCGGTCGACTCAGTAGTTGCCGGAAATCAGGTCCCAGGCCCGTCTCAGTTTGCCGGCCAGCCCTCCAGAAGGCGGTGCCGCAGGATCATCACGCATGACGGCTGGGTTCTCAGAGGGGCGCGGGAGTTTCGCGCAACCGGCCTGATCGAGCTTGAGCAGAACACCTTGCTCGTAGATTTCCTCGACGTCATCCGCGTCGGCGAACCGGTGCTCTTCAGGGCTGCCGGGCTCCGCGATGACGATCCCGTCGAACACGTCCTCGTCCTCGACCGCAAGGACGTGTGCGACCTGCCCGACTTCGACGCCGTCAGAGCTGAGCACCACCGTTCCCGTTGTCAGCACCTGATAGGCGATCGGACGCCCAAGTTCCATCGGTCGAGCATATATGTATATTCGCCCGGCCCGAGGCGCTAGGCGAGGTGGTGGTCGAGTTGGGCGATCGCCCACGCTGCCCACCGTTCCTGCCACCGCGTGGCCGGGTTGAGCTCAAGCACTCCGCCGATGTCGAAGACCACCGCCTCGATCGCCATCCCGGGCATCGTCGCCCATCGCCACCGGCGGTGATCGCGGGGGAGGACTGGCTGAGCGATTAGGTTGGTCGACGGAGTCGGTCTAACTCTGCAAACCATGAACCGACCTGATTTGAAAGGAGCCGGGGACCCGAATGAACATGGACACTCACAGACGCTGGTTTCCCTTGGTCGTGCTGTGCTTCGGCTCGCTGATGATCGTGCTCGATTCGACGATCGTCAACGTGGCCTTGCCGTCGATCCGGACGGACCTGGGCTTCTCGCAGACGTCGCTCGCCTGGGTTGTCAACGGCTACTTGCTCAGCTTCGGCGGCTTCCTGCTCCTCGGCGGACGGCTCGGCGATCTGTTTGGCCACCGGCGGTTGTTCCTGGGCGGAATCGCGCTGTTCACGCTCGCCTCTCTCGCCTGTGGCTCCGCGACGTCGCCCGGCGTGCTGGTCGCCGCACGCGTGGTCCAAGGGTTCGGGGGCGCGATCGTGTCCGCCGTGTCGCTGTCGCTGATGATGTCCCTGTTCGTCGAGCCCGCCGAACGGGCCAAGGCGATGGGCGTGTTCGGGTTCGTGGCTGCGGGTGGCGGCACCCTCGGCGTCCTGCTTGGCGGAATCCTCACCGATGTACTGAACTGGCACTGGATCTTTCTGGTCAACGTTCCGATCGGGGTCGCCGTCTGCATCGTGTCCCTGCGGGTACTGCCAGCCGGGACCCGTCAGGCTGGAGGGCGGCTTGACCTCACCGGCGCCGTCACCGTGACGGCGGCACTGATGCTCGCCGTCTACGCGATCGTCAACGGAAACCAGGCGGGCTGGATCTCCGGCCGGACGCTTGGCTTGCTTGCCGCCGCGGCCGCGCTCCTCGTCGCGTTCCTGTTCGTCGAGTCACGCGTTCGCTCGCCCCTGATGCCGCTCGGTCTCTTCCGGCTGCGCAACCTCGCCACCGCCAACGTGGTCGGCGTCCTGTGGGCGGGCGCGATGTTCGCATGGTTCTTCCTGTCTGCGCTTTACCTGCAGCTCGTGCTCGGCTACAGCCCTCTGCAGGTCGGGCTCGCGTTTCTGCCTGGAAACCTGATCATGGGCGCCTTCTCGCTCGGTATCTCCGCGAAGCTCGTGATGCGCTTCGGGATCAAGGCGCCGCTGACGACCGGACTCCTGATCGCCGCCGCCGGCCTGGCGTTGTTTGCGCGTGCGCCCGTGGGCGGCCACTTCGTTGCCGATGTACTTCCCAGCATGATTCTGCTCGGCCTCGGCGCTGGCGTCGCGTTCAATCCGGTGCTGCTCGCGGCCATGGGCGACGTCGAGCCGAGCGATTCCGGCCTCGCCTCGGGCATCGTCAATACCTCGTTCATGATGGGCGGGGCACTCGGACTCGCGATTCTGGCGAGCCTCGCTGCTTCCCGCACTGGTCACCTGCGGGCCACCGGCCACAACCAGCTCAGCGCCCTGGCCGGCGGCTACCACATCGCGTTCCTGGTTGGCGCGCTGTTCGCGTGCCTGGCTGCCCTGCTCGGCGCTGCCCTCCTGCAAACCAGATCCGCCGGGGCGACCCCCGTCCCGGTCTCTGAGCCCTCCGGCGGCTCTTCCGCACCAGCCGCTTCGCCGGTTTTGCCGGAGCAGCCGTTCTCAGCGGCGCGGTGATCAGCGTCCCCGGATCTACTGGTCGCCACCCTCGCGCCCTGCCGAATGGCTCCGTCGGGCGACGAGGACCAGTCCCCTCTTGGCCGCGCGGGAAGCTTTGGAGTCCTCATCCTGCTGGCCTTCGGAGTCTGGGACGACGGCACCGTGGCATCGAAAGACCCGCCCGGGCGGTTTCAGGGCCGTGGTCGACCCGCAGGCCTCGAGACCGGTCCTGGGGAACAAACCGCGAGGCGGCGGACCCGAGCCGATGATCCAAGTCGACTCGGGCGCGACCGTCAAAACGCTTTGGGGTCTCTGAAGGCGCGGGCGTGATCCGGCTTCTGCGCGTGACCGTGCCGCATGGGACCCGCGCGAGTCTGACCGGTGTGATTCCTCAGATCGCCGGCGAGATCCGCTGCTGTTCGTCTCGTCTTGCCGGACAGATTCGTATCCGGTCAGGCGCAATTGCCCTGGCGGAAGGCCCCGGCGCCCTGTGGGGGTCTGGTTTCGGGGTCCTGAGCCGGCTCGATCCGGTGACCGGTCGGGTCGTGGCGAGGATCCCAAGCCCGGGCATCGGGGACCAGAGCCAGTCGCCGTGGGCGAGGGAAGCGTCTGGGTTACGGCCGGCCGGGGTGACGGCAGCGTGTACCGAATCGACCCGGCGACCGATCGGGTGGTGGCGACCATTCACGTCGGAGGCTCGGTTTCGGGAATCGCCGTGGGGGCGGGGCGCGTTTGGGTCAGCCGCGCAGCGCAAGGCCCGGGAGACGTCATCCGGATCGATCCTCACCCCAACCGGGTGAGCGGCGCCCCGGTCAAGGTCGGCCCGGACCCAGGCAGCTGACCTACGGTCTCGGTGCCGTACGGGTCCAGAACACCTCTCCGCCATCGGTGACGCGAAGTGACCCGGCCGGCGGTCGCCGTGCTCAAACCTCAGCGTGCGGGCGCACCGACAGACGCGCGCGCCGCGACTCCGCGCCGCTCCGCGCGACCAGTGGTCGATCGCCGATCACATGCGATCTACTTGACCGCGACGATGTCCACCGGCCGGATGTCAGGATCCTTGGCGAGCAGCTCCGGTCCGACCTGGCCCAGTGCCTTCGGGATCTCTCCGCCGAGGTGAGCGTTGCGGGCATCCTCGGTCTCGAACGTGTCGAAGATGCCGTACGTGGTGTCGCTGACCTTGAACGCATACCAGGTCACGGTGCCCTCTTCGGCCACGGCGAGTGCGCGGCCACTTTCGAGAAACGCGCCGAGATCGGAACCCTTGTCGGGCTTTGCCTCGAGAAGCGCGAGCAGTCCAAATGTCACAGCCATGTGGATCCTTTCCGTCTGATTTGAATGGGCAGTGCCGAACGGCGCACTGGTGATTGCTGGTGGGTTATGGCCGCAGGGCCGCGTAGGCGGCCCCGGCGGCGAGACCGTAGACAAGGTGATAGCGACCACGCGCCACCGCCCCCAGTGGCGTCGGTGTCTTGTTGTCATTCATCGCGTCAGTCTCCCACCGGGTCAACGCCGAGCTGCTTAAGGATCCCCAGCTCATCGCTAGAACCCCACCGCTCGACGATCTGGCCGTCCTCAAACCGGCCGATCTGCACGCCGCGCACCTCGATCTTCTTGCCGGTCGGCGCAACCCCGTTGAAATCCCCCTGATGGGTCCCGCTCAGCGTGTAGGCAATCGCGACGTGCTCATCGTCGGCGACCATGTGCGCCGGCTCGATGTGCGCGTCCGGGAACGCCGTGGTCAGCTCGGTGAAGAACGTCTTGAAGCCCTCTCGTCCGGCACCTTGACCCGGAGCGGGATCGTGATCGACCGCGTCAACGGCAAAACTCTCCACCGCGACCTCAACCTGGCCCGCATTGAGGTTCTCAGCCAGGTGCTGCTGAGCGGCAATGTTGTCTTCCTTGGACATACGTGTTCCTTTCGGTCGAAGATCAGTTCAGGCGGCGGGCTTGAAGATGACCGCGGCGGTTCGTGGCCTCCGGTGGGTGGCGTGACCCGCCTAACGTCTCTACCCGAACCGTCCGAGGATCACCGGACCAGATGCGACTCATTTAGCACTGTTTGCGACAGGGTGCCGCTCGCGCGCTGCGGCTTGGCGCTTCGCTACTCAGCTCTGGGCTGAAAGCAGGCGGCGCAAGGTGGCGGCGTTGCGGTAGCCGACGGCGTGAGCGATCTGTTCCATCGACTGCTCGGTCGTTCGGCGCAGATGATTAGCGCGCTCGACGCGAAGTCTCTTGACCAGCTGCAGCGGCGTCATCCCCAGGCGCTCTTGCGTGCGGCGCTCAAGCGTGCGGCGGGTGGCTCCGATCTCCTGCGCGGCTACGGCCAGGTCAATCGGCTGGGCGAGATGGCTACGGATCCAGTCCTCGAGGCCGCTCACGAGCGCGTCGCTGTGCGCGAAGCGACCGAGCGCGGCCGTGACGCTGCGTGCCGGTCGCTCATCCACGAGCAGCCTCGCGGCCACCAGCTCGGCCAGCCGCGGACTGATCCGGGACACGATGCTGATCGCCAGATCTATGTGCGCAAACGCCGCTCCGGCCGTCACCATCGCGCCGCTTTCCACGACCATGCGCGACATGTCGAGTTGAACTCGGGGATACCGTTTTCCGAACAGCCCCGACAGCCACCAGCTCGTAGTCGCTCGGTGCCCGTCCAGCAGGCCCGCCTCGGCCAGCAGAAACGTCCCGGTGCAGCCGCCGGCCAGACGCGGCCGCTGATCCGCGGGGAGGTCGCTGAGCAGTTCCCGCACCTGTCGCGCCGCCGGTCGAGCGAGCGCGCTATCGACGCCTGGGCCGTCCAAAACACCCAGCGCGGGCACCACCAGGAGGTCGAAAGCATTCACGCCGAGCTCCAGTAGCTGATGCTCGATCGGGACCGTGAGACCACGCTTGGTAACCGCCGTTTTGCCGACGCCGGCGATCAGCGTCTCGATCTCTGCGATGCCGGGATCCACGGTCTCCCGGAGCACCTCAGCAACACCCAATACGTCAAGCACGCTGGTCAAAGCCGAGTCAAACGCGCCCGGCACCGCGATAACGCCAATACGCACCCCTCCAAACTATCGAAGCTCACATGCCCCTTAGGAACGCTGCCGAATGTCGGCCTGGACCGCTCCCCGGCGTTGGCCACTCGAGCGTCCGGGGCGCTGGTGTCCCGCGCCAAGCCAGGCATTCCGCCTGGCCGTCCGGCCGGTAAGGGATGCCTCCGGTTGCTTGGGCAGGAGCGAGACCCGGAGCGTCCGCCCGAGCGAGAACATCAGTCGGGCGCCGCCGCAACCAACGCGCGCGTCCAGGTCAGAGGATGACCTCGTATACGTCACTCGCTGCTGCCGCCATCACCCGCGCGGCCATCACGTCCTTCAGCGCACTGAGCCGGTGTTCTTCAGCGGTAGTCCGGTTTTCGCGTCGCGCCAGATCGATGAACTCGTCGGTCACAAATCCCGGCCGCAGGGTTAACGTCACGGAGCGGTCGCCGGAGCCCAGACGAAAGACAAATCGCTCCCGCGCCCGGCCGTACTCCGGCCGGATCAGGGCCGCGTTCAGGACGTACCGCTGTTCACTCACGGCCCGCGTGACGAGTTCGAAGGCGTCCCGCGCACCCGGACCGCCGAACGCCGTCTCGATCACGATCGAGCGGCGCTCCGGCCGCCAGGTAGGGCCGAGTAGAGGCAGCGAGCGCTCGAGCACCTTAAACGCGTGAGCCACGCCCCCCGGCGATCCACCCCCGTGGTAGTTGAGCATGTCATCGAACGAGAACGAGAGCTCACGACCATCGTCGACGACCAAGATCCGATCCGATGCCACCAAAGCGAGCCTACCCGCTGAATACGACGCCAATGAGTCACCCAACGCCTCTTCGGGGTGACTGGTTAGACCGTCGGCATCGTCGGTGAGCGAAGGCGGACGTCAATCAAGGGTCAACTGCTCGTCACCGAGGACCAGGTGGTCCCCCGGGCACAGTGCGCATCGACCCACACGTACGCCGTTGACGCTCGTGCCATTGGTTGACTGAAGATCCTGAACCACCCAGCTCCCGTCTCGAAAGAACAGCCGGGCATGTCGACGCGAGACCTCGGCGCCCGAGAGGACCACGTCACAAGCCGGATGGCGCCCGATGGTTATTTCGGTCTGACCGCCGCTCCAGTCAAGAGCCAGCAGCACCGGCACGCCGTCCGGATCACCCGTGCGGGAACGCCGCACGCGCGCAAACGCCGTGGCCACAACGTCGAAGGCGCTAGCCAACCGCCGCGGAGGGCTGCGGAAGTGCAGGTCTCCTACCAAGCCAACGGGATCGACGAGCTGCGCCTCTAAGAGCTGATCGAGTCGCCAAGCCAGTGTGTCCTTGCTCAGCAGCCCGTTCGCGTAGGCCGCACTCAGGGTGTGCGCAATTTGCTTTCGCGAAGCGCCATATCGCTGCACCAATCCAGTCTCCCGCGAATCGACAGAACTGTCCAGACCCCAACCGCCGAACTCAGACCACCCCGAACTGGGGCGACCGCAACCGCCGCTGGGGTCCAACCGACGGTACGTTCGTTTGATGGCCGGGGTGACCGAGCTATCCTCGACTCGAGGGTCATGACCGTCGTCATGTACGTCAAGCCGAGTTGTCCGTATTGCCGCGCCGCCCGCGAGCATCTGACCGCCGAGGGCGAGACGGTCGAGGAACGCGATGCGACAAAGAGCACGGTATGGAGAGCCGAGCTCATGGGCTACACCAACGATCGAGGCATCGTCCCCACGATCGTCTGGAGCGACGGCCGGAAGCAGGTCGGATTCCCGCCCGGTCGCGGCTGACACGTGCACTAAGCGGTCGGTCGCCCGCTGAGCTTTCCTGCCGTGCCCCGCTCAGATCCGCAACCGTCGGCGGGCAGCGCCGCGTAGATCGGGCGGCACTCCTCGACGACGGCGGCGTCGTGGTCGGACAGGTCCTCTCCGGCGGGCGCGGGGCTCATGTCCGGTGGAGGCCGGACGGCGGCCTACCAGTTGCGGGCCCCGAGCTCCACCCCACCGCCAAGGATTTCCATATCTGCAGTGCTTCGCGGAAACTGGACCGGTCCTCCTGCCACCGGGATGGGTAGTGTCGTCTGGACATGCCGGCCAGTGTTCGCAGGCGTGACTTCGCGGAGCGGCTGCTGCGCCCGTCGCTGACGGAGTTCGTTGGTGACCGCTGCTCGCAGCATGCGGCTGCGATCGCTTACCACGCTCTGTTCGCCTTGTTTCCGTTGGCGATCGTGCTCGCGGGCGCGAGCAGCGTGGTGCTGCGCGCGACGGGGTCGCGGGCCAACGTCGTCAACACGATCGTCCGAAACCTGCCGCTCTCTCACAGCGGCGCGAGGCACATCCGGGAGCTGCTGCTCGGCGCGACAGGCGACAGCGCCGGGCTCGGTCTGCTCGCGATCATCGGCCTGATGTACTCCGGCAGCGGGATGGCAGCCGCGGTCCGCACCGCTCTGAACCAGGCATGGAACGTAGAGCAGCCGCGTCCGTTCCTGGGGGGCAAGCTCGTCGACCTGGGACTCGTGTTCCTCGTGGCAACGCTCGGACTCGTCTCGTTCGCGTTCACCATCGCCGCACAGTTTGTCGCCGCTCACACGGGCGTGCCCGGCTGGACGACATGGGCAGCGAGCGTGCTGGTGCCGCTCGTGGTCGAGTTCGGCGTGATCCTGTTCCTGTACCGGATCGTGCCTGCGGCAGATGTTCGTCTTCAGGATGCTTGGCCGGCTGCGCTGATCGTGGCAGTGCTGCTCGTGGCCGCACAGAACCTATTCGCGCTCTACGTTGGCAACTTCGCCCACTACAACGCGATTTACGGCTCGCTCGGAGCGGTAATCGCGTTCATGTTGTTCGTCTACCTCGCGGCGCTGCTGCTGCTGCTCGGCGCCGAGATCGCAAGCGAGTGGCCACGAGTCCGACCGGAGCTCGAGCGCGAGGACATACCGCCGGACGGACCGCGGCTCGCGCAAGAGATCAAGGATGCCCTGCGCGGGCTCTGGGTGCACCGACGCGAGCAGACGCGCTCCGGCACCGATCGCGACCGTGCGCCCTGACCGCGACGGGCGATCGGTTCCAGCGCCAGCCCGCGAAAAAGAAGCTCGAGGCTCCCGACCGTCACCTTGACCGTCGATTGCGAGCGGGTCGTTCGACCCAGGAACCTGTCCCCGCGGGGGAGCAGCGGATTCACGCTGCTCCCCCGCTTGGAACGGACAGGGCTCTATTGGGTGGCCGCGACCCCGGACTTGCAGGTCGCCTGATGGTCGATGGTCAGGTTGTCCAGGAACACGGCTGAGTCATAGGACCGGTCGCCCTGGTCAAAGATCGACAGGAACAGGGAGTGGGTACCGGAGGTAATTGGGGTGGAGGCCCGTAGGACCCTGGTCGCACCGCCGTAGGTGGTGCCTGTCGCGTTGGCCTTAGTCAGCGCTTCGGGCCCGGCCGAGTTGACGGTGATGATGTTGCCGAGGGAATCCTTGGCGAAGTCGTGGGGCGCTGAGATGTGCGGGTCGCTGGGTCCGCTGAGCCCCGAGTTCCAGCTCGTGTAGTCCAGCTCGGCGATAAAGCCGTCGTTGTACTGCGACCCCACATACCGGGGGTACTCCTGGGTGAGATAGCGAAAGCGAAACGACAGGCAGTTGGCCGAGTGGGGTACCCGGACGACCAGACGCAGAATGTTCAAGTCGCGCGTTCCGCGCAGCGGAACGCCGTTGTCCTTGCATCCGGGACGGCCCGCGTAGCGGTGGTGATCGGCGAGTTGCGCGCAGCCGCTGGTCATGATCACGTAGGACTTGCCGTGCCGGGGAAAGCCGGCCAGCGGCTCGGTCGAGACCGCGTTGGGATGGTTATCGGGGGGTAGCGCCGCGTAGCGTCCGCTCAGCAGCTGGTGCGGGTTGGCCATCATCGCCCGGGCCAGCTGCGTCGCACCGGCGTGAGACTCCGACACCAGCTTGATCGACCCCGCGTGCTTGGCCCACGCAACCCCAGCCAGACCCGCCACCAACAACACCGCGCTGGGCGCGGCCAGCGACGCCCGACGCCTAACAAACCCCCCACTCCTCCGACCCTTCCCCCTCTAAATTTACTCGCTTGTTGGCCGTAACCCAACCCCCGGACAAAAATTACGGCCGT
>JBPCIY010000060.1:0-22422 GCA_051005855.1 Solirubrobacteraceae bacterium
ACCTCGGGACCGAGGGGACGGTCCTCGTCCAGAGGCGCCACCGTCTCGCGCACACAGGCGTAGGCGGCCGCGGTGCCGCGGCCCAGGATCCCGGGCGCGGCCAATTCGATCGCCTGGGCGGCGACGAGGAGCTCGATGGCCACCACCAGCTCGAGGCGCTGCACCTGATCGCGCAGGCGCACGGCGGCCTGCGTGGCGCCGGTGCAGTCGTCCTCGACCCCGTCGGCGCCGACCGAGGCGTGGATCGCGAGCGGGGCGGCCAGATGGCGGATCTCGAGGGTCAGGGCCTGGGCGGTCTTGCCCAGCGGTGCCGCGCCCGAGCGCGTGGCGTCGCCGGCGACCAGCGTGGCCGGTAGGCCGCTGAGGGGCTCGGTCTTCAGACGCGCAGACCGCTCGGTGATGGCCGAGGCGACCTGGGCCACGGCGATCGCCGTCGCGTCCAGGGCCATGGCCAGGGCCGGCAGGTGAAAGTTGCCGGTGCTGAGGATCTCGTCGTCGTCAGCTAGGACCAGGGGGTTGTCAGCCGCGCCACTCAGCTCCGGGCCCAGCGCGGCCTCGAGCAGACCGAGGGCCGAGCGCAGGGCACCATGGATCTGGCTGGCGCACCGGAAGCTGAGCGGGTCCTGCAGGCGCCGGGCGCCTCCGGGCTGACCGAGCCGGCCGCCCGCCAGCAGGGACCGCAGTCCCGCCGCCGCCCACTCCTGACCGGGAGCCGGCCGCGCCGCCACCACCCGCGGATCGAGCGGGCTGAGGTTGGCGCGAAACCCCTCCATGGCCAGCGCCGCCGAGACCTGGGCCGTCGACAGCGCCGCCTGTCCATCCAGCCAGGCCAGCGCAGCGGCGCCCACTGACACCGCCGAGCTGCTGCACAGGGCCAGGCCGTCCTTGGGCCCGAGCCCAATCGGCTCCAGCCCGGCCCGGCGTAGAGCCTCGCCTCCGGCCAGGCGCTCGCCGTCCAACTCGGCCTCGCCCTCCCCGATCAGGACCAGGCCCATATGGGCCAGCAGACACAGGTCGGCGGCGCCGATCGAACCGCTGCCCGGGATGATCGGATCCACTCCGGCGTTGAGCAGACCGGCCAGGCTCTCGGCGACCGCGAGGCCCGCCCCGGCGCCGCCCGCGCAGAGCCCGTTGAGCCGCACCGTCATCGCCGCCCGGCTGAGCTCTGAGGGCAGCGGCGGGCCGACCGCGTTGGCCCGCCCCCGAAGCGTCCGCAACGAGAAGCCGGCGGCCTCCGCGCTGCCCACCGGTTCGATGACCCGCGCGCCCAGGCCGGTGGTCACCCCGTACACCGGCCGGCCGTCCTCGAGGGCGCGGAGGACGACCGCGGCGGAAGCGGCGATCCGCTCCCGCGCGCCGGGATCGATCACGACCGGAACGCGATCGCGGGCAATCGCGGCCAGCGAGCCGGGCTCGAGGTCGCGTCCCGTGAGTGCGACGGACATCGCTGCGACGATACTGGCCACGGCGCGGGCCGGATTAGAGTGCGCGTCATGTCCACCCCGCCAGCCCCACGAGCGCCGGCGCGGCCCGAACCGGTCTGGCTGGACGGCGCCACCCTGACCCCCAAGCGCGTGGCCCTGATCGCCCGCGGCCACGCACCGGTGCAGATCGCTTCCGAGGCCCGCGCCCGCAACGATGACGCCCGCCAGACGATCGCGAACTGGCTGGCCAGCGGCGAGGACCTGTACGGCGTTACTACGGGGGTTGGCGCCCTACGCGCTTACCGCGTGCCCGACGAGGACCGCGAGCGTTACTCGCTGGGCTTGCTGCGCAGCCACGCCTGTGGCGCCGGCGAGCCGCTGCCGGCGGTTCTGGTGCGCGCGGCGATGGCCACCCGAGCAAACCAGATCGGCGCCGGGGGGGCCGGCGTAGCCCCCGAGCTGCTCGATGGGCTGGTCAGCGCTCTGAACCACGGCCTCTCGCCGTTCACCCGCGAGCTCGGTTCGCTCGGTACGGGTGACCTGACCAATCTGGCCGACATCGCGCTTGCCTTGCTCGGCGAAGGCGAGATGTGGCGCGGCGACAAGCTCGTGAGCGCCCGCGCGGCGCTGGCGCAGGCCGGGCTGGCGCCGGCCCGGCTCGGGCCCCGCGACGGCCTGGCCTTTATGAGCTCCAACGCGGTCAGCATCGGCCGGACCGCGCTGCTGGTCGTCGATGCGCGACGGCTGCTCGACGCCTGGCTGTCGGTGGCCGCCCTGTCCTTCGAGGCTGCGGCGGCCGACCCGGTGGTGCTCGACGCCCGGATCCACTCGTGGCGCCACCGGCCGGGTCAGGCCGCCGTCGCCGCCCGGATGCGTGAGCTGCTGGCCGGCCTGAACGAGCGCACGCGGGATCCGGGTCCGCTCGGCATCCAGGACCCGTACCCGTTTCGCGCCCAACCACAGGTGGACGGCGCCGTCCACGACGCCCTCCTGGTGCTCGAGGAAACCGTTGGGCACGAGCTCAATTTCGCTGGCGAGAACGCGCTGATCATCCCCGCCGACAACGTGGCGTTGCCCAACGGCAACCCCCACGCGGCTCCGCTGGCCAATGCGATCGATGGTCTACGGACGGCCCTGGCCCAGTCGGCGGCCCTGATCGCCGCCCGGGTCAGCACCCTGCTCGACACCGGCCTGACCGGCCTGCCGCCCTTCCTGGCCCGACATCCGGGGCCAGAGTCCGGGGCTCTGGTGCTCGAGTACACCGCGCACGCCGCCGTAGCCGAGGTGCGCTCGCTGGTCACCCCGGTGGCCGCTCAGACCGTGGCCGTCTCCCGCGGCGTCGAGTCGCACTCGAGTCTCGCCCCGACCGCCGCCCGGCGCGCCCAGGAGATGCTCAACGCCCTGCGGGTCGTGGTCGCCACCGAGCTGGTCGTGGCCGTGCGGGCGCTGCGCCTGGCCGCGCAGACGCCGGTCGGCGCCGGCACCCGCGAGCTCTGGTCCTCGGTGCAGGCTCACCTTGACCCCGACCTCTCCGACCGACCCCTGCACGGCGACATCGAGGCGGCCCGGAGGCTGATCGAGGGGTGGCAGTCCGAGCTCGGCTGAGCCGGTGGCCACCCGAGCAAACGGGCCTTCCGCACTAGGATCGGTGACCGTGTCCGCGTCCGAGCCCAACCAACTGGTGCCCGACCGCCGGCGCCGCTTGCTGATCCTGGGCATCTGTTCGATGAGCCTGCTGATCGTGGGGCTCGACAGTACGATCGTCAACGTCGCCCTGCCGTCGATTTCGCACTCGCTCCACGCTGGCTACTCCGGCCTGCAGTGGACGATCGACGCCTACACGCTGGTCCTGGCCGCCCTGCTCATGCTCGGCGGCTCGACCGCAGACCGGATCGGCCGCCGCCGCGTGTTCCAGCTCGGGTTGGCCCTGTTCTCGGTCGGCTCGCTCCTGTGCGCGCTGGCGCCCACGCTCGGTCTGCTGATCGCCGCGCGCGTGCTTCAGGCGATTGGAGGCTCGATGCTCAATCCGGTCGCGATGTCGATCATCCGCAACGTGTTCGAGGACCCGCGCGAACGCGCCCAGGCGATCGGCGTCTGGGGCGGCGTGATCGGGATCAGCCTCGCCCTCGGACCCGTGGTCGGCGGGGCGCTGGTCGATTCGGTCGGCTGGCCGGCCGTGTTCCTGGTCAACGTGCCGATCGGGCTGGCGGCGATCGCCCTCACCGCGCTGTATGTCCCCGAATCCCGCGCCGCCCACGCGCGGCGCCTGGACCCGGCCGGCCAGGTACTGGTCATCGTCGGGCTCGCCACCCTCACCTACGCCATCATCGAGGGGCCCAGCCACGGCTGGTTGTCGGCCGAGACGCTGATCGAGTTCGCCGTGGCGATCCTCGCCTTTGGCCTCCTCGTCGTTCACGAGCTGCGGCGCGAGCAACCGCTGATCGAGGTCCGCTTCTTCTCCAGCGCACCCTTCTCCGGCGCGAGCATGATCGCCATCTGCGCCTTTGCCGCGCTGGGCGGATTCCTGTTCCTCAACACGCTCTATCTCCAAAACGTGCGCGGGCTCTCACCGTTCGATGCCGGGTTGTACCTGCTGCCGATGGCGGCCGTGACGCTGGTCGTCGCACCCCTCTCGGGACGGCTGGTCGGCAGCCGGGGCAGCCGGCTTCCGCTGGTCGTCGGAAGCTTTGCGCTGATGGCCAGCGCGGTGCTGCTGACGGGTCTGAGCCGGGGGACACCAGTCGCGCAGCTGTTGGGCTCCTACTTTCTCTTCGGGCTCGGCTTTGGGCTGATGAACCCACCGATCACCAACACCGCCGTGTCCGGCATGCCGCCCTCGCAGGCGGGCGTCGCCGCGGCGGTCGCGTCGACCAGCCGCCAGGTCGGCCAGACGCTCGGGGTGGCAGTGCTGGGGGCGGTGGCCGGCGCCACCGCCACGGCCGGAGGGCTGGGACGCTCGTTCGCCGCCGCCACCCACAGCAGCTGGTGGATCATCCTCGTGCTCGGCCTCGTCATCCTCACCGTCGCCCTGGTGACGACCACCGGTTGGGCCCAGCAGACCGCGCGCCGGACCGCCGAGCGCTTCCGCGAGGAGCCCGACGAAGCGGGAACGGCCACCGTCGCGGCCGGCGATCGGGCCGAGCTGGTCACCACGTAGTGACCGGCCGAACACCGGCGTCCTGATGGAGCTCGTCCCCGGCCGGCCCAACGTCGAGCTGCGCAGCGTCCCCGACGGAGAACGGGTCGTCGTGCTCGCCTTTGCCTATGAGCGCTCGCTGGTCGAGCTGGTGCGCACGATCCCTCACCGGCGCTTTGACTGGGACGCGCGCGAATGGTCGGCCCCGGCCGAGGATTGGACGGCCCTGAAGGTGACCGAGATCCTCGAGCGCCATCCCGAGCTGACCGCCGACGACGCCGTGCGGGAGTGGCTGACGGCTGTCCGCCGGCGCTGGATCGGCTCGGTCAGCACCCGGCGCCACGATGACCAAGGGTGGCTGGTCCTCAGGACGCTGGCCGGCCCGCTGCCCGAGGCGCTGGCCGAAGTCGTCCTCGAGCACGACGGCCTGCTGCTCGTGCCCTTGACCGAAGCCGTGGCCGAAGCCTTGCGGGGCCAGCGCTCGGCCCATCTGGACGCCGCGGCCGAACGCTGCCTACAGGCGGTCGAGTCCGGCCACGCGCCGCCTCCGTCTCGCCTGGTCTGGGCCCGGGGCGTGGACGGTGAGGAGCTGCGCCTCGAAGTCCTTTGGGACCCCGAGGCGGGCGCCGCCTTCGGCGCCCTCCCCGGAGCCGAGGGCACGCGGTCGGTCCCGCTCGATCCGTGGCTCGCGGTCGACCTCGATGCCTTCCTGGCCCGTCACCAGGTCCAGGTCACCGGCCTCGCCGCGGAGGTGCTCGCCCGCCTGCTGGAAGAGCACCGTGAAGCCGCCCGCGCCGTGCGCGATTCGCGGGCGACCGCCGCCGAGCCGATCCCGGCGGCCGCCGCGGTGCTGGGCGGCGAGCTGGCCCCCTTTCAATGGGCGGCGGTCCGGTACGCACTGCGCGCCCGGAACACGTTCTTGGCCGACGAACAGGGGCTGGGCAAGACAGTCGAGGCATTGGCCACGCTGGAGGCTGACCAGGCCTACCCGGCCGTCGTGGTCTGTCCCGCCTCAATGAAGCTCGGCTGGCAACGGGAGGTGCAGCACTGGCTGGCGCACCGGTCGGTGGCGGTGATCAACGGGCGTGTGGCGGTGCCGCCCCGGGGGGACATCACGATCCTCAACTACGAGATCGTCGCCGCCCACCGTCAGGCGCTTGGCCGGACCCGGCCGCGCGCGCTCGTGATCGACGAGTCGCACTACTGCAAGAACCCGAGCGCCAAGCGCACCCAGGCGGTACGAGCGCTCGCCGCCACGGTGCCCGCCGACGGCCTGCGCCTCGCCCTGACCGGCACTCCGGTCCTCAACCACGTGGACGAGCTGATCGCCCAGCTGCGGGTTCTGTCGCGCCTGGAGGACTTCGGGTCTGGCGCGCGCTTCGCCCGCCAGTTCCGCGGCCAGGTCAGCGAGGAGCGGCTGCACTGGCATCTGCGGCGTCGCTGCTTCGTGCGCCGGCTCAAGTCCGAGGTGCTCCCCCAGCTCCCGGCCAAGCGTCAGGTGGTGGTGCCGATGACGCTGACCAACGAGGCCGAGTACCGGCTCGCCGAGCGGGACGTGATCGAGTGGCTGCGCTCCCAGCCGCTCGATCTCGCCGAGCTCAACGCCCGCATCGCCGCCACGCTCCGGGCCCAGCGGCTCGCCCAGCTCGGCGCCCTGCAGCGCCTCGCCGCGCGCGGAAAGCTCGCAGCGGCGCTGGCCTGGATCGAGGATTTCCTGGCCTCGGGCGAGGCGCTGGTCGTGTTCGCGCGTCACCGGGAGGTCCAACGGGCTGTCCTGGCGCGCTTTCCGTCCGCGCTGCACCTGCTCGGCGAGGACTCGCTGCCCGCCCGCGAGGCGGCAATCGCGTCCTTTCAGCGTCCCGACGGTCCGGCCCTGATCGTCGGTGTGGCCCGGGTCGCGGCGCAGGGGATCACGCTCACGCGCGCCTCCAACGTCGCCTTCCTCGAGCTCGAGTGGACGCCGGCCATGCACGATCAGGCCGAGGACCGGTGTCACCGGATCGGTCAGCGTGACGCCGTCACGGCCTGGTACCTGCTGGCGGCCGGGACGATCGACGAGCGGATGGCCCGCCTGATCCAGAGCAAGCGCGCGCATGTCGCCGCGGTCACCGACGGCCGCCGGGCCGAGTCGAGCGGCCTGGTGGAAGCGGTGGTCCGCGAGCTGCGCGACGGGCGCCCGTTCTCACACCTGCGCGCGGTCGGCTAGCCCCGGGGGTTGGCGTATCCTGGGCCCATGCCCATGCCCATGCCCATGCCCATGGCCACGACCGCTCCGGTGCGGACGCCGAACGTCCATCCCCAATGCCGAAACGTCCCGGGCCGCAGCGAGGACGGCTTCGAGGAGCTCTGTCACCTCGTCACCGCCGAGGATCCAGATCTGGCCCTGTGTGGCCGGGACGTCACCGGTTATCCGTGGAATCCACCCTGGCCGCACTGCGAAGCGTGCCTGACCGTGGCCCGGGGGCAATTGAACTGACGGCGGCACCCAGGCGAGCAATCGGAGTGACCGCCGGCCCCGGGGGTTAGACTGGCCGTCGGCCGGCGGAACGTCGCAATCCACAGACAGGGGAAGTAATGCGTTTTTGCGAATCAGCTCGAGGCCGTCGTCGGCTCCTGCGCGCGGCCGTGGGGGGGCTCGCGCTGGCCACTCCGGCGGTCGGCACCGCTGCGGCCTTCGCAGCCACAATCGCGGTGACCAAGCCGTGCTACGTCAACGCCAACCCCGGGAAGGGAGCCGCGATCGCGGTGGTCGGTAACGGCTTCACGCCCGGCGACACGATCGAGATCTCGGGCACCGGCGTGTTGGCGACCGCCACCGCGTCAGCGACCGGACAAATCCTGGTCGGGGCCCGCGGTCCCATCCTCACCACTTCGGGCCCAGCCAGCCAGTCGTTCACGCTGACCGCCAACGACCAAACCAACCCGGCCGGCAACCCGCTGGCCATGACCACGGTGACGATGGCCAACCTCAGCGTCGCCACCACCCCGGCGGTGGCCAGGCCGACCCGCAAGGTGACCTGGCACTTCTCCGGGTTCACACCGGGCAAAACGATCTGGATCCACTATCTGCACAAGCGGGTCGTGAACCGGATGAGCTTCGGCCGGGCCCACGGCCCCTGCGGCCTACTGACCGCCAAGCGCAAGTTCTACCCCGGCGGGCACCCGCACTTCACCAAGTACACCGTGGTCATCGATCAGGTCAAGCGCTATACCAAACACGCCCGGCCGCGGATCGTCACCACGCTGAGCTTTTTCTGATCAGGACGGTCGTCGGTGGTGCGCGGCGCGCCGCCGGCGATCGATCCCCCACCCGACGCCGATCGCGGCCCCCAGGGCCAGGGCGCCGATGTATGGCGGGCTGATCAGGAGCAGCAGCGCGATCCCGAGCATGGCCAGCCAGATCGCCGGTCGGTAGGCACGCCAGTCGCTCACGACGCCAACCCTAATCCCCCGGCGCTCGACCGTGAAAGCACTGGACGCTGGCACAGGTAAAACGACGAGCGGGTCCGGGCCGAGGATCAGATCCACGTCGGCCACCACCCCGAGGTCGATGCCCGCCGCCGACAGGACCGGCAGGTGGCGCAACCTCGGTCAAGCATTTCGAGCAGCACCTCCCCAGCGGACCGGTCCGCGGTGCAGGTGTAGGCGGGCGCCGAGACGGCAATCGACAGCGCCGCGTCCCCGGGGCAGATCGAGCACCCGCCCCTCGGAGACGATCTCGACCGCGCCTGCCCGGATGACCCACAGGTGCTCGAGTGGTCCATCGCCCTGGGCGAAGACCGTCGTCTGGGCCGGCAGCCGCTGCAGGGCGGCGGCCGCCGCTCCGGCGTCCTCGGCGGCCCTCGGGTCGCTCGCCACCCGGCGCGGCGCTCACAGCTTCCTCTCAGGTCACGGCGCGGCCTCGCTGAGGTGGGCGTCGGGGAGCGCCGGCACCTCGGCCGCGTGCTCCCTAAGGACCGAAATCGGCTTGCGGTTGTAGACGGCGAAGTAGTAGATCGAGCCGATGGCCACGACGACCCCGATGAACAGGATCGCGATGTATTGCCAGTACCAGTGGGCGGGCACGATATGGCCCGCGGAGTCCTTGGTGCCGGCCAGGGAGTCGTAAACGGCCGAGCGCGGCCACGCGATGTTGACGGCCACGATCGCCCCGTAAGCGACGGCGACGACGTTGACGAACAGCCCCCAGCGTCCGAGCGAGAAGTACGGGCCGTGGTCGGGCCGCGGCCACTGCCCGCGCAAGCGCTTGACCAGCATCCCGCCCGTGACTCCGAGATAGGCGATGTAGAACATCACGATCGCCACCGAGGTCAGGGCCAGGAAAGCGCTCTGATTGCCGTAATTGACGGCCAGGATCACGAGCGCGAGGGTGCCGACGACCAAGGCCGGGACGATCGGCACGCGCCGCGAGCCCGATACGCGGGCGATGTGGGCGCCGAAGGGCAGCCGACCGTCACGCGCCATCGCGAACAGCAGACGGATGCAGGCCGCCATCACGGCCAGCGTGCAGACCGAGATGGCGAGCGCCGAGTCAACCAGGAACACGTTGCCAACCGTGTTGCCGAGGGCCTGCTTGATGATGTAGGGCAGACCGAGGGCGGTGATGTTCGGGTCATTGATGTTCTTGACCGCCATCAACGCGAACAGGATCAGCAGCCCGCCGATGATCGCTGCCGCGATCAGCGCGCGGATGATCGCGGGCGGGGCCGCGCGGCGCGGGTCGTTGGTCTCCTCGGCCAGCGTGCCAGCGGTATCGAAGCCGTACATCACGTAGGCGCTCATGATTCCGCCGATAATGAAGGCGCCAAAATAGCCCCAGCTGTGCCCCTTGCCGAGGCCGAGGTTGTGCAGGACGATCCCCGGGCCGCGGTGGGCGTTGAAGAGGATCAGGATCACGAGGAGCGAGGCGCCGATCAGCTCGGCCATGACGCCGAAGTTGTTGATCCGGGCCATGACCTTGACCCCGAGCATGTTCACGATCGTGCCGAACGCGACCAGAATCGCGCCCAGCAACAGCGCGTTGTGGGCGCCGCCCGCGGTGAAGTAAAAACCCGCGTCGGCCGGGGAGCCGAGGATCTGAAAGATCTTCGGTGAGACCTGCGGCAGCACGACCTGCCAGGCCACGGCGACCGCAGCCACGGTGACGATCGAGCCAACCACGTAGATCCAGCCCGTCATCCAGGCGGCGAAGTCACCGGCCACGCGCTTTGACCAGTTGTAGACCGAGCCCGCCAGCGGATACTGGCCCGCCATTTCGGCGAAGCACAGGGCAACCATCATCTGCCCACCGAGCACGATGAACCACGTCCACCAGACGGCCGGTCCCGCGAACAAGAAGCCGAAGGCGAACAGCTGAATGACGCCGGTCAGGATCGAGATGTAGCTGAAGCCGGCGGCAAAGGAGGAGAACTTCCCCAGCGAGCGATCGAGCTCCTGCTTGTAGCCGAGGTCGGCGAGCTCACTGCTGTCGCCCTGCGGGGGCGCCTCTACGGTGGCCATCAATCAACCTCCCCATCCGCGCAGCCGCGCGGGTTGTTGACACGGTGAGCGCCTCGCCGGGCGCGCCTCACAGCTTTGCGCAACGTTGACCCAGTCCAGACCGCCCGTTATATATCAGTTGTCTAAACGTGTCAACGACCCACCGCTCGTCTGGGCGAGCGCGGTCTCACCCCGGGAGCAGGACATTGAGCACCGAAACGGCATACGCAATGCTCGTCGGCGGAGACTGGCGAGCTGCCGTCTCGGGCGAAACGACGATCGCCACCAGTCCGGCCACCGGCGAGACGATCGGCACCGTCGCCACAGGTGACCGCGACGACGCCCGCGCGGCGATCACGGCCGCGGCCCAGGCGGCCGACGGCTGGTCGCGGCTGACCGCGTTCGAGCGCGCGGCCAAGATGCACGCCGTGGGCGATCTGATCGAGTCCCGGCGCGACGCCCTGGCCCGTACGCTGACTCTCGAGCAGGGCAAGCCCCTGCACGCCGAGGCGTTTGACGAGGTGGACGAGCTAGTCGAGTACTGGCGGATGGCCGCCGAGGACGCCAAGCGGCTGGGCGGGGAGCACCCGAACTCGTTCTCGCCCGGCAAGCGCGTGCTCTTGGCCCGGCGAGCCCGGGGCGTGGTGGGAGTCATCAGTCCCTGGAACTGGCCCTACACGATGCCGGCCGAGCTGATCGCGCCCACCCTGGCCTGTGGCAACACCGTCGTCTGGACGCCGGCCCCGTCGACCGCGGTGTGCGCGGTGGCGCTCGCCGAATGTGTGGCCGATGCCGACCTGCCGCCGGGAGTCTTCAACCTGGTGACGGGGCCCGGTCCGGTGGTGGGGGATGAGATCGCCCGTCACCCCGGCACCGCCGGGATCGGGTTCATCGGCTCGACTGCCACCGGACGCCGCGTCGCTGCCGCCGCGGCCGGCAAGGCCACCGTGCTCGAGATGGGCGGCAACGGACCGATCGTCGTCCTCGCGGACGCCGACCTCGAGGCGGCGGTGGAGGCGACGCTGACCGCGTGCTTCTTGTGCGCCGGGCAGAGCTGCACGGCCGGGGAGCGAATCCTCGTGCACCGCTCAGTCCACGACCAGTTCGTCGAAATGCTGACGCGTGCGGTCGGCGAACGGATCACCCTCGGCGACCCGTTCGCGCCGGAGACGACCATGGGCCCGCTCAATAACGAGCCGGTGGCAGCCAAGATGGACGAGCACGTGACCGACGCTCAGGCCCGCGGGGCCAGCGTCCTGACCGGCGGAGCGCGGCAGGCCAATATGCCCACCGACCTGTACTGGCCGGCCACGGTGGTCTCCGGGGTCCCGGTCGAAGCCCGGGTCAGCACCGAGGAGACCTTCGGGCCGATCGCACCGGTGATCGCGATTGATTCGCTGCCCGAGGCGATCGGCCTCGCCAACGCCTCGCCGTACGGACTGCTGGCCGCGATCTTCACCGCCGATCTGGCTCAGGGCCTCGAGTTCGCCGACCGCGTCCGCACAGGCTGGGTCAACATCAACGAGTCCAGCAACTACTGGGAGGCCCACCTCCCGTTTGGAGGCCGGGCCGGCAGCGACAGCGGGATCGGCCGAGTCGGGGGGGCCCACGTGATGGAGTCCTTGACCGAATTGCAGACCGTGGTGATCACGCCGGCCCGCCGCCATGGCTAGGCCTGGGCGGTCGCCCGGGCTGACTTCTTGGGGGCGCCCGTCGGCGGCCGGCGGTAGAACGCCTCGTTGATCGGGGCCAGGGGCGTGTTGCCCATGATCAGGTCCGCGCCCTTCTCGGCCAGCATCACGGTCGGTGCATGGATGTTGGCGTTGGTCACATAGCGCATCGAGGAGGCGTCGACCACGCGGATGCCCTCGAGCCCGTGGACGCGCATGCTGGTGGGGTCGATGACCGAGTCATCCCCCGCGCCCAGCCGGCAGGTGCACGACGGGTGCAGTGCCGTTTCGGCGTCCTTGGCGACCCACTCGAGGATCTGCTCGTCAGTGTGGACGCCGGCGCCCGGCGAGAGCTCGCCATCGTTGTACTCGTCGAAGGCGGGCTGGGTGAGGATGTCGCGGGCCACGTGGATGGCCTCCACCCACTCGTGCCGGTCGGTCTCGGTGGACATGTAGTTGAAGCGCAGGGCGGGGTGGCGCCGCGGGTCGGTGGAGACGATCTTGACCGAACCCCGGGCGTCGGAGTACATCGGGCCGACGTGGACCTGATAACCGTGGCCCTTGGGCGCCGTCCCGTCGTAGCGGATGGCTATCGGCAGGAAGTGGAACATCAAGTTGGGATAGGCGACGTCGTCGTTGGAGCAGGCAAAGCCGCCGCCCTCGAAGTGGTTGGTCGCGCCCGGACCCGTTCGGCCCAACAGCCACTTCGCCCCTACCAGCGGCCGGTTGCGGTACTTCATCGCCGGAGCCACCGAGACCGGCTGCTTGGAGGCGTACTGCACGTAGACCTCAAGGTGGTCCTGAAGGTTCTCGCCCACCGCCGGCAGGTCGAGGATCGGCTTGATCCCGATCGCCTTGAGCTCGCGGGCGTTGCCGACCCCGGAGAGCTGGAGCAGCTGGGGAGAATTAATCGCTCCACCCGACAGGATCACCTCACCGGCCTCGATCCGCTCCGTGCCCCCTCTCTGGACGACGTCGACGGCGACCGCCCGCGTGCCCTCGAAGATCACGCGTGAGACGAAGGCCCGGGTGCGCAGCTCGAGGTTGGGGCGCCCGAGCACCGGGTGCAGGTAGGCCCGGGCGGCGCTCAGGCGATGGCCGCGATAGATGTTGCGATCAAAGGGCCCAAAGCCCTCCTGGCGGTAGCCGTTGACGTCCTCGGTGAGCTCATAGCCGGCCTGCACGGTGGCCTGAAAGAAGGCCCGAAAGAGCGGCCCGTCGGCGGGACCCCGCTCGAGCTTGAGCGGGCCGTCCCCCCCGCGCCACGCGTTGGCACCGGCCAGACACGTCTCCATACGCTTGAAGTAGGGCAGGCAGTGGGCGTAATCCCAGTCCTTCATGCCCGGGTCGGCGGCCCAGCGCTCATAGTCCATCGGATTGCCGCGCTGGAAGATCATCCCGTTGATCGAGCTCGAGCCGCCCACGACCTTGCCACGGGCGTGGTAGACCTTGCGCCCGTACATGTACGGCTCGGGCTCGGACTCGTATTTCCAGTCATAGAACCGGTTGCCGATCGGGAACGAGAGTGCGGCCGGCATGTGGATGTAGACGTCCCACAGCGAGTCGTTGCGCCCCGCCTCGAGCACGAGCACGCTCGTCGATGGATCTGCGCTCAGGCGGTTGGCGAGGACCGAACCGGCGGAGCCGCTGCCGATGATCACATGGTCGTAACGCATCTCACTCCACTCCTTGACTTGGGGCCGTAGAGCCCTTAGAGAACGGCGCGGATCTCGCGCTCGAAGGTCTCGATGTGCTCGGCCACCACCGCGCGCGCCCGCCCGGGATCACCGGACGCGATCGCGTGCAGGAGATCGTCGTGTTCGTGCACGCGCGCGAACAGGTGCGGAAGGCGATCGAGCACGAGATGCCAGATCCGCAACGATAGGTTGAGATAGCGCCCGAGCGTCTCCTCGAGGTAGGGGTTGCCGGCACATCGGTGGATGAAACGGTGTACCGCGGCGTCGAGGGCCATCAGGGCGACGATGTCGTCGCTGCCCTGGCTGTGGTCCAGCGCCGTCAGCAGTCGCTCGAGTTCCAGGCGTTGCTCCTGGTTGAGCCGTTGCGCGGCCCGGTAGGCGGCGTGACCTTCGAGCTGAACACGGACGTCGGAGATGTCAGCCAGATCGGTGATGTTGATCTCCGAGGCAAAGGTGCCCCGGCGCGGGAACACGGTGACCAGGTTCTCGAGCGCCAGGCGCTTGATCGCCTCGCGCACCGGCGTGCGCCCGATGCCCAGCTCGGCACCGAGCGCGTCCTCGTCGATCGGCTCGCCGGGAGCGATTCGCAGCGTGACGATCCGGTCACGCAGCTCGGCATAAGCTCGGTCGGCGAGGAGCTGGCGCGGCGCGGACGGTGGCCGGGAGACCCTCGTGCTCATCGCCCCGCCCCGTGGTCCCCGCCCGGTCCCGGCCACGCGTCCGCGGGGCCGGCTCGTTCGGCGTCACGGACGACTGATATATGAGTCATCGTTTAGAAGTCTAACATTGGCGTCATCGTGCGCCAACCCATCGGAACCCCTTAGATGACCGTGTCCGGGGCCGACGCAGTGGAGCGCCGGATCGTCGCCGGCGAGGCGGCCGACGCCCGCCGGGTGGTGACCACGCTGACCCGGGAAACGCCCCTGCTCAGCTCGCGCAGCCTGTCGGACGGGTGCGGCGGCCACGTCCTGCTCAAGGCCGAGAATCTTCAACGCACGGGCTCGTTCAAGCTCCGCGGCGCTGTGCACAAGATCTCTCGGCTCGACCACCCTCCGGGGGTGGTGGCGGGCAGCGCCGGCAACCACGGACAATCGCTGGCCTACGCGGCTCGCGCCCAGGCCATCCCCTGCTCGGTGTTCATGCCCCGCGAGGCGGCGGTGGCCAAGGTGGCCGCCGTCCAGGCCTTCGGCGGCGAAGTCATCCTGGGCGGCGACTCGGTGGACGAATGCGTCGCCGCCGCGCTGGAGCGAGCCGCCGAAACTGGCGCCGAATTCGTGCACCCCTTCGATGACCCCGACATCATCCTGGGGCAGGCGACGCTCGGGCTCGAGCTCCTCGACCACGTCCCCGATCTCGCCGCCGTGGTGGTCCCGGTGGGCGGCGGCGGGCTGATCTCGGGCGTGGCCGGGGTGATCAAGTCCGTCCGCCCCCAGGTGCGGGTGATCGGGGTCCAGGTCTCGGCCTGTGCGCCGTTTCCGGAGTCACTCGCCGCCTCCGCGCCGGTCGCGTTTGCAGCCCGGGCCACGATCGCCGACGGCATCGCGATCAAGCGCCCGGGCGAGATCACGCTCCCCCTGGTGCAGCGCTGGGTCGACGAGCTCGTGCTCGTCGAGGAGGACGAGGTCGCCGACGCGATGGTGTGGCTGCTCGAGCGCTCCAAGCTCGTCGTCGAGGGCGGTGGCGCTGTCGGCATCGCCGCGCTGCTCGGGGGCCAACTGACCCCCGAGGCCGAGGGCTCGACCGTGATCGTCCTCTCGGGCGGCAACGTCGACGCCGGTCTGCTGGCCGCGATCGCCCACCGTCACGAGACGACGGCCGGGCGCCGACTGCGGCTGTTCACGCGCATCTCGGACCGGCCCGGCGGCCTAGCCGCGCTGCTGACCGCGATCGCGCAGGCCGGCGGCAACATCGTGCAGGCCGATCACGTCCGGGAAGCGGTACCACTCCACGTCCGCGAGACCGGAGTCGAGATCGCCCTGGAGACCCGGGGGGCCGAACACGGCGCCGAGATCGTCATCGCGCTGGAAGCGGCCGGCTACCGCGTCCGCCGCTTGGACAACTAGCCGCTCCGGGTCAGCCCTCAGTCGCCGAGCTCGGCCCGGCGCCGGACGACGTACTCCTCGAGCTCGGCCCGGATGGCGTCGTCGAGCGCCGGCTGCTCGTAGTGCTCGAGCGTGTCGCGCCAGATCTCGCCGGCCCGCGCCGTCGTGTCGCGGGCGCCCTTCTTGGTCCAGCGATCGAAGTTCTCGGTCGAGGACAGCAGCGGGCGGTAAAAGCAGTCCCGGAAGCGCTCGAGCGTGTGGGCGGCGCCCAGGAAATGGCCCCCGGCCCCGACCTCGAGGTGGGCATCGAAGGCCAGCGAAGCCTCATCGATCTCCAGCGGCGTGAACTCGTGTCGGAGCTCACGCAGGAGCTCGACGTCGACGATGAACTTCTCATAACAGGAGACCAGACCACCCTCCAGCCATCCCGCCGAATGCATGACGAAGTTCGCCCCGGCCAGAAAGGTCGGTAGCAGCGTCATCAGTGACTCGTACGCGGCCTGGGCGTCGACCGTCTGGGCGGCGTTGAGCGCGCCCCCACCGCGCCACGGCAGTCCGAAGTGGCGCGCGATCTGCCCCGTGCAGAGGACGCCGATGCCGGACTCGGGCGTCCCAAAGGAGGGCGAGCCCGACTGCATGTCGGTGTTGGACAAGAACGAGCCGAAGACGACCGGCGCGCCGGGCCGGATCAGCTGGGAGAGCGCGATCCCGGCCAGCGCCTCGGCCATCTGCTGGACCAGCGTGGCGGGCAGTGACACCGGTGACATCGCCCCCATGAGCAGGAACGGAGTCAGGATCACCGGCTGAGCGGCCTTTACATACTCGAACATCGCGTCCAGCATTCGGTCGTCGTAGCGCAGCGGGGAGTTGACGTTGATCAGGGAGATCGACGCCGGCGTCGCCTCGATCGCCTCCCGGCCGCCGAACAGGATCTCCCCCATGCGGATCGTGTCGGCGGCGTTCGGACCCGAGGTGACCGACCCCATGTAGGGCTTGTCGCTCAGGGTCTGCAGCGCGAACACCATGTCGAGGTGGCGCGAGTCCAGCGGCCGGTCCTCGGGCTCGCAGATCGTGCCGCCCGGTGAGTCGAGCTCGGGGAAGGTCTGGGCGAGGCGGACGAGGTTCTCGAAGTCGGCCATCTTGGCGTCGCGCCGGACGTCGCCCTCGCGGATGAACGGGCAGCCGTAGACGGGAGCGAAAGCCATGTGGTCGCCCCCGATGTGCAGCGTGTTGGCCTGGTTGCGCGCCTGGAGGTCGAATTCGCGCGGCGCCTTGGCCACCTGCTCGAGGATGAACTCGGGATCGAAGCGGACGCGGTTCTCGTCCTCGACGATCTGGCCCGCTTCGCGCAGCAGCTCGACGGCCTCGGGAAGCAGGAACTCGACTCCCAGCTCAGAGACGATCCGCCGCCAACCCCGATCGAGGGTGGCCATCGCCTCCTCGCTGAGGATCTCGTAGCGGGGCATGGCGTTGACGAACATGCGGGGCCTCCCTCTTGAGGTCGTGATCCAGCGCTTGACTCGGCGCGTGTGGGGCCTAATATATCCGGCATGGAACAACAGTTCCACCAAACCTCGGAGTCGGACGGCGCCGGCCGCGGCACGACTGCGATCGATCGCGGCGCCGAACTGCTGCTCCGAGTGCTCGAATCCGAGCAGCCCGTCGCGCTGACCGAGCTGGCCAGGGCCAGCGGCATCCCCAAGAGCACCGCCTCACGACTGCTCTCGGCGCTCGAACGTCAGGGCCTGATCGAGCAGGACGGCGAGCGGGGCCGGTTGCGGCCCGGCCCGGCGATCCTGCGCGTGGCCGAGCGCAGCCTGCTCGAGCGCAGCGTCGTCGACCTCGCCCGCAGCTCGCTGGACGACTTGGGCGCCACCACCGGGGAGACGATCAACCTGGCTGTCCCCACGCGGCACGGTGTCGAGCACGTCGCCCAGGTCGACAGCCGCCACTTCCTCGGCGCCGGACAGTGGCTGGGGCGCCAGGTGGACTTTCACACCACCGCGGTGGGCAAGGTGTTCATGGCCTTCGGGCGCGCCACCTTCGCGGCTCCTGAGGCCGAAGCGAACGGCCCCCTCCCGGTGGCGCCGCACAACTTGCGCTCCGAGCTCGAGGCCGTCCGTCGTGAGGATTTCGCTACCGCGGTCGACGAGCTCGAGCCCGGCCTGGCCGCGATCGCCGCCCCGGTGCGCGGCGCCGGCGGTGAGGTCGTGGCCGCACTGAGTATCTCGGGACCGACGATGCGCATGACACCGGAGCGAATCGCCGAGCTCAAGCCCACCCTGATCGAGGCGGCGCGCACCCTGAGCCGCCGCCTCGGCAACCCCGACCAAGGAGAAAACGCGGCATGACCCACGAGGAGACCCTGCAGCTGCTTTACGACGAGACGCTGATCGGGAACGCCCCGGTCGTCACCGACGGCGTCAAGGCCGGGCTCGAGGCCGGGCTCGAGCCCGAGCGAATGCTCTATGACGCCCTGATCCCGTCGCTGGAGGAGGTCGGGGCCCGCTTTGAGCGGGGCGACTACTTCGTGCCTGAGATGCTGATCGCGGCGCGGGCCATGCAGGGCGCGCTGGACATTCTGCGTCCGCTCCTGGCCGAGACCGACACCCAGCAGGTAGGCACCTTCCTGATGGGCACCGTCAAGGGCGATGTCCACGACATCGGCAAGAACCTCTGCAACATCATGCTCGAGGGAGCCGGGTTCACCGTCATCGACCTCGGAGTCAACGTGCCCCCGGAGAAGTTCGTGGCCGAGATCGGCGAGCACAACCCCGACGTGGTCGGCTTCTCGGCCTTCCTGACCACGACCATGCCGATGTTCAAGGCCAACATCAACTCGCTCGAGAAGGCCGGCATCCGCGACGACGTGATCGTGATGGTCGGCGGGGCCCCGGTCACCCAGGAGTACGCCGACGCGGTCGGCGCCGACGGCTACTCGGCCGATGCCTCCTCGGCGGTCAAGATGGCCAAGGAGCTGATCCAGCTGCGGCGCAACCGAGTCCCGGCATGAACACGGCGAAGGGGCTAGTGGCGCGTGCGGAGCACGCGGTTAAGGCGCCGGTCTGGGGGTGTCAGATGTGCGGACAGTGTGTCCTGCACTCGACCGGGCTGACCTGCCCCATGACCTGTCCCAAGCAGCTGCGCAACGGTCCCTGCGGCGGCGTCCGAGCCAACGGCAACTGCGAGGTCAACCCCGAGATGCGCTGCGTGTGGCTCAAGGCCTACGAGCGGTCCGAACGCCTGCCCCTCTGGCGCGGGCACTTCGACGAGCTGCGCCCGCCGGTCGACCACACGCTGCAAGGCGACTCGGCCTGGCTGAACCTGTTCAGCGGCCGCGACCGGCAGACCCCCGCGGGATGGGCGGCCAGCCCCGATGTCACTCCTTGAGGAGAAGCTGACCCGGCGCGAGTTCGTCGTCACGGCCGAGATGCCCGTGATCGACGCCGGCGGCCAGAACGAGATCGTCCGTCAGCTGGAACCAATGCGAGCCTATGTCGATGCCTTCAACGCCACCGACAATCCCTCGGCCCACGCCCACTGCTCGCCGCTGGCGGTCTCGATCGGCCTGCGCCAGGCCGGCGTGGAGCCGATCATGCAGCTGGTCTGCCGTGACCGCAACCGGCTCGCGCTCGAGTCCGACCTGGTCGGGGCGGCCATGCACGGCGTGCAGAACCTCTGCTGCCTGACCGGTGACGACGTCACGGCCGGGGATGAGCCCGAGACCAAGCGGGTCTTCGACCTCGACGGCGTGCAGCTGATCGCGCTGGCCCGAATCCTGGCCGACGGGCGCTACCTGTCGGGCCGTCCCCTCTCCCCGGCGGGCGGGGCCGGTCCTCATTTCTTCCCGGGCGCAGTCGAGAATCCCAGCGCGCCACCGCTCGAGTACCGGGTCCGGCGGGCAGCCAAGAAGGCGTTGGCCGGAGCCCGCTTCCTCCAGCTTCAGCTCTGCTACCGGAGCGAGCTGCTCGAACGCTTCATGCTCGCCGCCTCCGACACCGGGCTGAGCGCGCGGATCGCCCTGATCCCCTCAGTCTGCATCCTGCGCTCGGTCGGCGGGATGCGCTTCGTCGCCTCCAGCGTCCCCGGCATCGACGTGCCGCCCTCCTACGTGAACCGCGTCGCCGGGGCGTCTGACCCCGAAGCCGAGTGCTTCGAGATCGCCTACGAGCAGGCCGCCCACGCCATGGCGCAACCGGGCGTGGCCGGCCTGCACTTCATCTCCTTTCGCCGGGACGCCGGCATCGCGAAGCTCTGTGAACGGCTGGGCATCAAACCCCGAAACGAAAGTGAGAGCCATGGACACCGTCCTACGGTCGCGCTCGGGTAGCGTGACGATCGGGGCCGAGCAGCCCTTCTGCGTGATCGGCGAGCGCATCAACCCCACCGGGCGCAAGAAGTTCGCCGAAGAACTGCGCGGCGACAATCTGGACACCGTGACCGCCGATGCGCTGGCCCAGGTCGCCGCGGGCGCCAACATGCTCGACGTCAACGCGGGGATCCCGATGGTCGACGAGCCCGATCTGCTCAAAGCGATGCTGCGCACCGTCCAGGACGCCGTCGACGTACCGATCTGCATCGACTCGTCGGTGATCGAAGCGCTCGAGGCTGGCCTCTCCATCTACGAGGGCAGGGCGCTGGTCAACTCGGTCACCGCCGAGGACGAGCGCCTGGAGGAGATCCTCCCCCTCGTCGCCCGCCACGGCGCCGCCGTGATCGGGCTGGCCAACGACGAGACCGGGATTCCCGAGACGCCCGAGAAGCGCCTGGAGTGTGCGCGCAAAATCGTCAGCGTCGCCGGTGACTATGGCATCAAGCCCGAGGACGTGCTGATCGATCCGCTGGCCATGACGGTCGGCGCCGCCACCGACGCAGTCACGATCACGCTGGCGACGATCTCGCTGATCCGCTCAGAGCTCGGGGTCAACATGTGCCTGGGCGCCTCCAACGTCTCCTTCGGTCTCCCCCAACGCCACGTGCTCAACGCCGGCTTCCTGCCCATGGCCATGGCCGCCGGGCTGACCAGCGCGATCATGTCCACCGCCGAGGTCTGCGTGCAGTCCGTGCGCGCGGCCGATCTGCTCCTCGGCCACGATCCTTGGGGATCGAGCTGGATCGCCGCTCATCGGGCCCGCCTGGCCGCCGCGTCGCCTCAGGCGGCCCCTTCATCGGCAGCCGGATGACTCACGCGGCTTTCATGGATCCTGAGCGCGAGCGCGCGAGCGGTGGCGAGCGAAGGCTCGCGTGAGCGCCTCGGCCCCCAAGCCGCGCCCGGTACAGCGCGAGATCGAGATCGCCCCGGAGGACGGGGCGCAGCGGGTTCGCCTGCGCTTCCTGCCCGACGGAGGCGAGGTGCGGGTGCCGAGCGGCACCCCGATCTTCGACGCCGCCAGCTGGAACGGCATCGCTATCGACTCGACCTGCGGGGGTCACGGCACCTGCAAGAAGTGCAAGGTGCGGATCGTCTCGGGCGACGTGCCGGTGTCGAGCGTCGATCCGCGCGCCTTCACGACCCAGGAACTACGCGACGGCTGGCGGCTGGCCTGCCGGGCGAGCGCCCGCGACGACGTCGTGGTCGAGGTGCCGCCGCTGCAGACCCGGCCCAAGGCGGCGCTGGTTGGGGTCGGCCGCCACGTAATCCTGCGTCCCTCGGTGCAGAAGCGCCACCTGGTTTTGGCGGAGCCCACGCTCGAGGACCAGCGGCCCGATCTGCAGCGCGTCCAGGACGGACTCGAAGATCTCGAGCCCTACGCCAGCGTCGAGTTGCTGCGCACGTTGGGGGGCAGCCTGCGCCGCGCCCATTTCGACGTCACCGCCGTCGTCTGTGACCAGGAGCTGATCGAGCTCGAGCCGGGTGACACCACCGCCCGGCGCTTTGCCATCGCCTTTGACCTCGGGACCACGACCGTAGTGGCGACGCTCCTTGACCTCGAGAGCGGGCAGCCGGCCGCGGTGCGCTCGATGCTCAACCGCCAACAGCCCTTCGGCGCCGACGTGATCACGCGCATCTCGGCCACGATGATGGACGCGACGGCGCTCGGTCAGCTGCGCGAGCGCGCCCACGAGACGATGGCGACCCTGTGCGACGAGGTTCTGGCCGAGGCCGAGGTCGACCGCCGCGAGGTCTACGAGATCACCGTGTGCGGCAACGTGACGATGATGCAGCTGGCGCTCGGGATCGATCCCGAGCCGCTCTCGATGGCGCCGTTCGTGGTCGCCACCCATAGGTTTCCGCCCTGCCGGGCCTCCGACTTCGGCGTCTCGGTACACCCGCGGGCCCCGGCCTTCGTGTTCCCTTCACTGGGCGCCTACGTGGGCGGCGACATCGTGGCCGGGATGCTCGCCACCGGCCTGACCCGCGATCGCCGGCTGCGGCTGTTCATCGACGTGGGCACCAATAGCGAAATAGCCCTCGGCTCCGTGGACCGGGTGGTGGCCACCGCGGCTCCGGCCGGGCCGGCCTTCGAAGCCGCCCAGATCCGCTGCGGGATGCGCGCCGCCGAGGGCGCGATCGAGGGCGTGAAGATCGCCGAGGACTCGTTGTCGCTCCAGGTCATCGCCGACGCCGAGCCGGTCGGGATGTGCGGCTCGGGCCTGGTCGACGCCGTGGCTGAGCTCGTGCAGGCCGGCCTGCTCGACCATTCCGGACGCTTCATCCCCGACGAGGACGCCGCCGCTCTGTTCCCGGCCCTGGCCACCCGGTTGACCAAGATCGGCGCCGAGCGCGTGTTTGTCCTGCACTGGCGGGACTCAGACCCCGCCGATTCGATCTTTCTGTCCCAGCGGGACGTGCGCGAGCTGCAGTTCGCCAAGGCGTCGCTCGCTACCGGCTTGGAGATCCGCATGTTCGAGCTCGGTGTGACCGCCGAGGACATCACCCAGGTTCTGCTCGCCGGGAGCTTCGGCGCCTTTTTGACGCCTTTGAGCGCGGTGCGGATCGGGCTGGTGCCCAAGCTCGCCCTGCCCCGGATCGTC
>JBPCIY010000061.1:0-5168 GCA_051005855.1 Solirubrobacteraceae bacterium
ATCTTCAACGTCTTCCTGCTCATGCTGCGCCTGCTCGGGGGCGGACGCAGCTGAGCGCCGGCCGCGGAGGGCGGGGGCGCCGCTCGGTCGCGCCGAGTCAGTCGTCGGGGACGTAGTGACGACCGCCAGCGGCATCCTCATAGACCCGCATGACCCGGTTGCTGCGCGGATCGCGGAAACGCTCGGCGGTTGGTCGCCAGTTGGGATCGGGCTGGTCAGAATGGCCGTGACCGCGGCGTCCGCGCGCCCGAGCGGGTGGCGTCGGCGCCTCGTCTAAGAGCGCCGGTAGATCGGCCAGCACGGCCAGCGCCGCCTCCCGAGTCGGTGCGATCACGATCGCCTCGACCCGGCGCTCGAGCTCGGCCAGATCCAGCGTGCCGGCGGCGGCGTGGCGATTGAGCCGCTCGAAGAAGCGCTCGCGGTCAGCGTCGCTGAGCAGCACGGCCTAGCCGGCCGGCTCGACTCTCACGGCGGTCCCGTAGGCCACGATCTCGGTGAACTGCTGGCCGATCTCCGAGGAGTCAAAGCGGACGGCGATGATCGCGTCGGCGCCGAGCAACCGTGCGTTGTCGACCATCCGGTCGATGGCGTGCCGGCGCGAGTCCTCCAGCAGCTGCGTGTACTCGGTGATCTCGCCCCGCCGCAGCGCCTTGAAGGAAGCCGTGACGCCGCCGGTGAAGCCCATGCTGCGCACCACCAAGCCGTAGCAAACACCAAGGTTCTCGCGGATGCGAACACCGGGCAGCTCCAACGCTGTGGTCATGGGCAGTCCGCCCAAGGGGGGCTCCTCGCTCATCTCGGCGGTCAACTTATCAATCTCTTCCGCTGGCTGATCAAGCTACGGTTGGCCGATGCGATTCCGCTTGTACCTGATGCTGGCCGGCGGCCTGAGCGCGCTGGCCCTGGCCGCCTGTGGCGGCAGCTCGAGCTCGTCGTCCACCCCCGCGAGGAGCACCTCGGCCGCCGCGACGACCAGCTCCTCAGCGACGACCAGCGGCGCCTCGAGCAGCTCGAATCAGCTCAGCTACGAGGGGATTCCGATCGAAGCCGGGCCCGAGATAGCTCCCGCCAGCACCACGCAGACCGCTACCGTGGACGGCATCCGCTGCGGCGCTACCGAGCAGCTCGCTTACCACATCCATGCCCATCTGGCCGTATTCGTCTCGGGTCAGCTCTACGCGCTGTCCGCGGGAATCGGGATCCCGGGCTCGACTGCTCAGCAGACCAGCCAGGGGCCCGTGGCGGCGGGCGGTCAGTGCATCTACTGGCTGCACACCCACACCTCCGACGGGGTGATTCACATCGAATCCCCGACCCAGCGCGTCTACACGCTGGGCAACTTCTTCGACGAGTGGCACCAGCCGCTGACCGCCAGCCAGGTCGGCACCGTGCACGGCAAGATCACCGCCTTTATCGACGGCCACGCCTGGAAGAAGCCCCTGCGCACCATCCCCCTGCTCCCTCACGCGCTGATCCAGCTCACCATCGGTCAGCCGGCGCTGCCTCAGCTGACCGTCAACTGGTCTCAGACCGGGCTGTAGGCGGGCCCTCGGCCCGGCGCCCACGGCGCCGGCGGCGAACCTCGACGCCGATCAAGGCGACCACCGCGATGACCAGGAGCGCCCCCAACACGGTGCCCAGGTCGCCGACGGCATCGACCACAGTGGGGCCCACCAGATAGGCGCTGAAGCCGATTCCGGCCGCCCAGAGGGCCGCCGAGGCGGCGTTGGTGGGGTGATAGACGCGGCCTTTGACGTGGTTGATGCCCGCGATCCACGACGGGGTGAGCATGATCGCGATCACCGGATAGCGCGCGAACACCCGCTCGCCCCGCTCGACCGCCCGTAGCCGCGTCGTGTGCAGCGGCCCGGGGGCGGTGATCAGCGCTCGTCCCACCCCGCGGCCCAGCAGCCAGCCGCCGATTCCCCCGGCGGTGGCACCGGCCCAGGCGACGAAAATGACCGAGCCGAGGTCCAGCTTGTGCTGGGCCGCCAGAACGCCGGCGGCGATCAGCAGCGGCTCGCCCGGGCCCGGCACTCCCACCCAGCTGGCCCCCGCTCCGACCGCGACGCCGAGGTAATCCACTTCGGGTCCGTGAAAGTGGTGGTGGAAGTGGATGTGCAGCAGCGCCAGGACCGGCAGCCAGATGACCGCCTTGGCTAGGCGCAACTTGCACTCTCCACAGCCGCGATCGTCGCATACCGGCCAGTCCCCTTCGCCCCGCCGCCGCCTGGATATCCGCCCACGACGATCCTTGTCCACGTGGCCAATGCCCGATCCGCGTTGGTGACAGACGATGCCCGCATGGCCTCAAGGGTGATCGTGTCCTACGACGGCACGGCCAACGACGACGACGCCCTGGCGCTGGGGCGAATGCTGAACCTCGGGTCGCTGCCGATCTCGCTCGCCTATGTCCGTCACTCGCGCGAGTACGACCCCGCCCGCGAGGAGATCGCCCAACATGACGCCGAACGTCGGCTCGAGCTGGGCGCGGTCTGGCTGCAGGACGCCGAGGTCGGCCGGCACGTCGTGATCGATCCCTCCACCGGGGCCGGTCTCGCCCGGCTCGCCGCCGAACAGAACGCGGCGCTGATCGTCTTCGGCTCTGATTACCGCACTTCGCCCGGCCGGGTCGAGCCGGGGGGAGCCGCTCAGCATCTCTTCTCCGGCGGCACGGTCGCGGTCGCGGTAGCGCGCGCGGGCCTGCGCACCAGTGGCCACGGCGTGATCAAGACGATCTCGGTGACGCCGTCCGAAGACGACACCGCCCCCCAGCAGACGGCGACCGCCCTGGCGCAGGCGCTGGGGGCCACCGTCTCAGCGGGGGAGGACCCGAGCGCCGACCTGATCGTGGTCGGCTCGGCCCCGAGCGCTGGCCCGGGCCGGATCGCCCTCAGCGGGGCGACCCGGTCTCGGCTCGACTCGGCCCGCAGCTCCGTGCTCGTGCTGGCGCGCGAGACCCCGATCTCGCTCTGAGCGGGCTGCGTTTATCCCTATGTCCAGGTGCCTCTCACATTTGCTGGACGCGAGGCCATGGGTGGCGCTCGCGGATAAAGCGAGACTCTCCCGAGTAGGAGTTGCCCGTCTGGGCTGACCGCTGCCACGTCAGCGAAGTTCGTGCCTTCCCGTCCCCGAGGACAAAAGGAGATCAGAAACCAAATGTGGCTGCCCTATCCATCGTGGCTCAGCCCCGGAGACAACGCGTGGCAGATGACCGCGGCAACGCTCGTCGGACTGATGAGCGTGCCCGGACTGGTCGTGCTCTACGGCGGCGTCATGCAGAAGCGCTGGTCGATCAACAGCATGATGTTGACCTTCGCGGCCTTCGCCATCGTGCTCGTCGTGTGGGTGCTCTGGGCGTTCAAAATGGGGTTCGGGACGCCGTTCCACGGGCTTGCCCACTCCGGCTTCTTCGGTAACTTCATCGGTCAGCCGGGCGAGGTCCTGGGCCACAATGCAGAACAGGGCCAGGCGACAATCCCGTTGGTCACCACCGGCCCGAGCTTCCGATTCCCGCAGGCGACGCTGGTCTACTTCCAGTTTGTCTTTGCGGGGATCACCCCGATCCTGATGCTGGGCTCGGTGCTCGGGCGGATCAACTTCAAGGCCTGGATCCCATTCGTGGCCTTGTGGTCCTCGATCGTCTACACCGTGGATGCGTTTTGCATCTGGGGTGGCGGCTTCTTCGCCCAACACGGGGCGATCGACTACTCCGGTGGTTACGTGATCCACCTGTCGGCCGGAGTATCCGGCTTCGTAGCGGCGGCGGTGATCGGACCGAGACTCCAGCGCGATCGCGAGATCGACGCCCCCAACAACGTGGCCATGGTCGCGGTCGGGGCGGGATTGCTGTGGCTCGGGTGGAACGGCTTCAACGGCGGTGACCCCTACTTCGCGGGCGCGTCGGCCTCGGCAGCGATTCTCAACACGAACCTCTGCACGGCGGTTGCGTTCCTGATCTGGGTCGGCTGGGATTACCTCACCGGTCGCAAGCCGGGCCTGATCTCAGGTGTCAACGGCATGATCGTCGGACTCGTGGGGATCACCCCGGCGGCGGGCTACGTGAACGGGTTCGGAGCTATAGCGATCGGTGTGATCGCCTCGACGGTCGTGTACTTCGCGCTCAACTACCTGAGCCGGGTGCGGCCCTTCCGGAACGTCGACGACACGCTGGGCGTGCTCTACACGCACGGTTTCGCCGGCCTCATGGGTGGACTGCTGACCGGGGTGTTCGCCTCTCAGAACATGATCGTCTACCCCGGCGTCGGCAAGACCCCGAGCATCTCGCCGGCCGGCAGCCTGATCGACGGCAGCTTCAACCTCTTGAAGTGGCAGCTGCTGGCAGGTCTGTTCGTGATCGTCTGGTCGGCCTTCGGCACCTATGTGCTGCTCAAGCTGGTCGGCTTGTTCGTGCCGTTGCGGATGTCTGAGGAGAACATGGAGATCGGCGACACCGCCGAGCACGGCCATGAGGTCTATCCCTCGGACATCCCGTCTCTTGGGTATCCCAGCGGGGTTCCCGGAGTGGGAGTGGGGGCAGGAACAGCGACGCCAACCCCGGCGTAATTACCGTGGGACAGGGAGCGGGAAACTCCGCCCCCCGGGCCACGCCGCTGACCCTCGTATCCGGCGCGATCGCCGGTGACGACCTCGAGTGCGTGACGGCGACCGTCGCCCACGCGTAGCAGCGTCCGGTGGCGATCGTCATCCCGGCGCTGGGGGCTTCGGTCCTCGCCCCACCGGGTTCGCTGAGCCTCGATCAGCTCGATGCCGTGGCCGCCCACGCGGTGGCGGCCGTCGCCGGCGGCACCGGTGCGGCGCCGGCCGCGGTCAGTGAGGCGGTCGCCGTCCGGATCGGCGATGAGGTGGTAGGGATCGTCGCCGCGGGACCCGCCGCCAACGAGCGAGTCGGACCGACCGAGCGCCGGGCGTGGCTTGAGGCCGCCGCCGCGGCCGCTTCGGTCACCGCGCTGATCCACGACGTCCAGAACGGGGGTTCCGAGACCGGCGACGCCATTCTGTTGGTCGAGCTTTGCGCCGGCCCCCCGGAAGACCTGGTCGGCTTCCTGGCCCGGGCCCGGGCCCGGCGCCGCGGCGTCGAGCTCAGGGCCGGCACAGTGGCGATCAGCGCCCACGGGGGGGCGTCATCGACCAGCAGCGTGATGAAC
>JBPCIY010000062.1:0-5344 GCA_051005855.1 Solirubrobacteraceae bacterium
CGTGCGCCACGGCCACTTTTCATCCCGGCAGGCCGTTCTTGTGGAGAGCGCCGGGCAAGGACCACGCGGGGGAGGTGACCGTGGTCGACATCGGGACCCCGCCGGGCGCGCCCGGCCGGCCGTCAACGGGGCTGATCGAGGCTGCCGTCCTGGCCGAGATCCCGCGGCGCGGTCGAGAATCGACCAAGTTCGCCGCCGGCAGCGTCCTGGTCTGCGGCGGATCGCTCGGGCTCACGGGAGCTCCGTGCCTGGCCTGCGAGGCGGCCATGCGCGCCGGGGCGGGCTACGTGACCGCGTGTGTCCCCGGTTCCCTGAACCTCGTCTTCGAGCTGCGGCTGCTCGAGGTCATGACCGTCCCGCTGCCCGATCGCGATGGAGCGCTGCTGCCCGATGGCGCCGACCGGGTGCGTGAGCGCGCCGGGCGCTCCGGTGCCCTGGTGCTGGGGCCGGGCCTCGGCCGAGCGGCGCCCAGCGTCGAGCTGGCCCGCGAGCTGGCCCGCACGGTCAAGCTCCCGCTCCTGCTCGATGCCGACGGTCTCAACGCCCACGCCGGCCGGCTCGAGAGCCTCGTTCAGCGGTCGGCGGCCACGGTCCTCACCCCGCACGCGGGAGAGCTGGCCCGGCTGCTGGGGAGCGAGAGCGCGGAGATCGAGCGCAGCCGTTTGGTGTCGGTTCGGCGCGCGGCGCACACCGCCCAGGCGGTGGTCGTGCTCAAGGGCGATGACACGCTCGTGGCTGAGCCCGGAGGCTGCGTCGGGGTCAGCCGCGGTGGCGCCTGTGCCCTGGCCACGGCCGGTACCGGAGACGTGCTGTCGGGAATCACGGGGGCGTTTCTGGCCAAGGGGGTCGAGCCGTTCACGGCCGCGTGCGCCGCCGTGTTCCTGCACGCCCGCGCCGGTCAGCTCGCCGGCGAGACGATCGGGGCCGAAGGCGTGATCGCCCGCGACGTGATCGAGCTGCTGCCCCGCGCCTATAAGGAACGCTGACTGGTGCGCGGCACCGACGACGGAGACCGCTGAGCGTGGCCGTCAGAGCGCGGGCGCGCATCAACCTGGCCGCGATCGAGCGCAACGTGGCCACCCTTCGGGCCGGTCTCACCGGCGGGGCCGAGCTGTGCGCGGTCGTCAAAGCCAATGCTTCCGGTCACGGCGCCGTCCCGGTGGCCCGTGCCGCACTGGCTGGCGGCGCGACCAGCCTCGCCGTAGCCACCGCGCTCGAGGCCGCCGAATTGCGTACCGCCGGCCTGACCGTCCCGACCCTGATCCTCGGCGCGGTCAGTAACGAAGAGCTCTCGGTGGCGCTCGGCGCCGAGGCCATGTTGACCGCCTGGAGCCTTGAGTTCGTGGACGCCGTGGAGCGGGCAGCTAACGCCCCGGTCGCGGTCCACGTCAAGTTCGACACCGGGATGGGCCGGCTCGGAACGCGAGAGCTGTCGGAGGCCCTGGCGGTCGCCGACCGGGTGCTGGCCGCTGATCGGCTCGAGCTCGCGGGCGCGATGACCCATCTCGCCACCGCCGACGGCGACCCGGCGTTCATGGCCGAGCAGCTGAGCGCTTTCGCCCCCTTCGTCGCCGCCGTGCGCGAACGGGCGCCCGGCCTGACCGTGCACGCGGCCAACAGCGCGGCGACCCTCCGCGAGCCGGCCAGCCACTACGACATGGTCCGGTGTGGGATCGCGCTGCACGGCTGTGACCCGATGAACCAGGACCCCGACCGCTACGGCCTGGAGCCGGCGCTCGAGCTGAGCTCCTATGTGGCGGCGGTCAAGCGAGCCCGCCCGGGCGAGAGCGCCGGCTACAGCCGCCGCTTCGTCGCCGCCGCCGAGACCTGGCTGGCGACCGTCCCGATCGGCTACGCCGACGGCGTCGGGCGAGCGCTCAGCAACAACTGCGATGTGCTCATCGGCGGCCGGCGCTATCCGCTCGTCGGGATGGTCAGCATGGACAACCTGACCGTCGACCTGGGTGCGACACCGCCGGCTGGCGCAGCGATCGGGGCGCGCGCCACGATCATCGGCCGAGACGGCTCGCAACGCCAGACCACCGAGGACCTGGCCCGGCGGATGGGGACGATCCACCACGAGCTGCTGTGCGGGATCTCGGCGCGCGTGACCCGGGAATATCACCGCGACGGCGTAGCGGTCCCGTGACCGAGCCGCTCGCCCAGCTCAGGACGATTGTCCCGGACGCCTGGCTGGTCGGCGGCGCCCTGCGCGATCGACTGCTCGGCCGGCCGACGGGGGACTTCGATGTGGTCATCCCCCGGACGGGCGATCGGATCGTCGAGCGGACCGCTCGGGCGCTGGGGCGGGGGGCGGGCGGGGTGGCGTTTGCCCTCTCGGACGCCTTCGGCGCCTGGCGGGTGGTCGATCACGCCCGGCAGTGGCAGGTCGACCTGACGCCGCTTGAGGGCGAAACGATCGAGTCTGACCTAGGGCGCCGCGACCTGACCGTCAACGCGATCGCCCAGCGGCTGGCGGGTGACGCGCCTCTGGTCGACCCCACCGGGGGCCTCGGCGACCTGGACGCCCGCCGGTTGCGGGCGGTGTCCGACGATACCTTCGCGCGCGACCCCCTGCGCACCATGCGCCTGGCTCGGCTGGCCGCTGAGCTCGCCTTCGCGGTGGAGCCCGCCACGCTGGCCCTGGCTCGGACCAGCGCCGCGGGGCTGGCCTCGGTGTCGGTCGAGCGAGTGTTCGCGGAGCTGCGCCGGCTGCTGAGCAGTGACCGCGCGCTGGCCGGGCTCGAGCTGATGGACGCCGCGTTGATCACGGGGATCGTCATTCCCGAGCTCGCGGCCCTGCGCGGGATCGAGCAGAGCCGCTTTCACCACCTCGACGTCCACGAGCACACGCGGGCCGTGCTGGCTGAGACGATCGCGCTCGAGGCGGACCCCGAGCCCGTGTTCGGGGCCCAAACCCCGGTCCTGCAGGCATATTTGGCCGCCCCGCTGGCCAACGACCTGACCCGGGGTCAGGCGCTGCGCTTCGGCGCTCTCCTGCACGATATCGCCAAGCCCATGACCCGGGACACGACGCCAGAGGGGCGCGTCACCTTCATGCGCCACGACGTGACCGGAGCGCAGCTGGCGGCCGAGATCCTGGGTCGTCTGCGGGCCAGCGAGCGCCTGTCTGAGTACGTGGCGGCGCTTACGCGCCACCACCTGCGTCTCGGCTTCCTCGTGCACGGCATGCCGTTGGACCGTCGCGAGGTCTACCGCTACCTGGATGCGTGCTCGCCGGTGGCGGTTGACGTCACCGTACTCAGCGTGGCCGACCGCCTGGCCACGCGAGGCGACAACGCCGAGCGGGCGATCGCGCGCCACCTCGAGCTGGCCCGCGAGCTGCTGGGCGCCGGGCTGGACTGGCAGGCCGATCCGCCGCGGCCGCCGGTACGCGGCGACGAGCTCGCCGCCGCCCTGGCCATCCGGCCCGGCCCGCGGCTCGGTGCGCTCCTGCGCGAGCTCGAGGAGGCGGCTTACGCCGGCGAGGTGTCCTCACGCGAGGAGGCGATCGCCTACGCCCGCCAGCGGGTCGAGCGCGATCAGTAAGGGCGTGCCCTAAGCTGGCGCGCATGAGCGACCCCGACTGCCTGTTCTGCAAGATCATCGCGGGCGACGTCCCCGGGCAGATCATTGCGCAGGACGAGCGCACGGTGGCCTTCATGGACATCAACCCGGCCACGCGCGGCCACGCGCTCGTCGTGCCCCGCCGGCACGCCGTCAACCTTCTGGAGATCGAGCCCGAGGAGCTCGCCGCGACCGTGCTGGCCGCCCAGCGCCTGGCCCGGCGGGTGACCGAACGGCTCGACGCCGACGGCGTCAACCTGATCAACTCGTGTGGATCGGCGGCGTGGCAGACCGTCTTTCACCTCCACATCCACGTGATCCCGCGCTACCCGGGGGACCCGCTGAAACTGCCTTGGGTGCCCGCCCCCGGGGATCCCGACCAGATCGCCGCCGCCGCGGAGGAGCTGCGGTGAGCGCGTCGGCGCCGCCCGTGCGTCTGGAGCGCGAGGCCGGGCTGGCCATCGTCACCTTTGACTCGCCGCCGCTGAACCTGTTCACCCGCGAGCTCGAGCAGGGACTGGTCGCCGCTCTGGACGAGCTCGAGCGAGATCGCCCGCGCGGAGTGCTGTTCCGCGCCGAGGGCCGGGCCGTGAGCGGCGGAGTCGACGTCTCCCTGTTCGCCGCCCTGGCCGGGCCCGAGGAGGCGACCGAGACCTTCAACGAGCTGGTGGCCGTAGCCCGGCGCGTCGACTCCCTGCCCTGTCCGACGGTGTTTGCCGCCCACGCCCTATGCCTGACCTGGGCGTTTGAGCTCGCCCTGGCCTGTGACGTGATTCTGGCCGCGCAATCGGCTAGCTTCGGGCTGGTCGAGCGGGTGATCGGGCTGACCCCGGCGATGGGCGGGACCCAGCGCCTGGCCGAGCGCGCCGGCACCGGCCGCGCCCGGGAGCTGGTGATGACCGGCGGTCGCTACCGCGCCGAGGTGCTGGAGCGCTGGAATGTGGTCAATCGGGTTCTGCCCGATCAGGGCTTTGACGCCGCCGCCCGGGAGTTCGCGGCCGAGCTGGCGGCCGGTCCGACCCTGGCGCACGCGGCGACCAAGCGGGTCATCCGCGATTTTACGCACGGGGGAGTGGAGCTGGCCAACGAGCGCGTCGCGGCGGTGGCCGGGGAGCTGTTTGCCACCGAGGATCTGCAGAACGCCGTCAAGTCGTTTCTGGCCGAGGGTCCGGGCCAGGCCAGCTTCCACGGCCGTTGAGCAGCTCAGCGGCGACATATCCCCGCTAGCGGCCGGTCCCTGCTACCTTCTGCCGGTCTCATCGGGGTCATCAAGGCGCCGATTTTGGTCAACCGCGAGCAGCGCCGAGGGAATCCATGGCAACAGGCACCGTCAAGTGGTTCAGCGACGACAAGGGCTTCGGGTTCATCACGCCCGATGACGGTGGTCGCGACCTGTTCGTTCACTTCAGCGGCATCAGTGGAGATGGCTACCGGTCTCTGCCCGAAGGATCCAAGGTCTCCTACGAGGAGGAGGAAGGACCGAAGGGGCCGAAAGCGGTGAACGTCTCCAAGCTGTAGCCCGCATCACGACATCCGCTGAGCTACGGCCCGCCAGGCCAGGCAGGGTCTGGGCCGTCCATCTCGAACTGAGAGAGGGATCACCGGCGATCGGGACGGTGCACCCGCAACTGTTGCCCCGGGGTCGTGTTTCAATGACGATCATGAAACGAATCTCGCTCCTCACCGCCGGCTTGATCGCCGCCGCTTTGGCGGTCGTGCCGGGCCCGGCGGGGGCCAAGCTCGTCGAGCTCGGCTCGACCGCGACCCCGATCGCCTC
>JBPCIY010000063.1:0-11122 GCA_051005855.1 Solirubrobacteraceae bacterium
GTATTGCCCAGGCGACCATCCAATAACGTGCGGGCCCGATCTCGACCGCGCAGGAGGGCCGCCGTGCCTGTGGACTGGAAGCCCGCCGGGGAGTACACGGACATCCGCTACGAGCTGTCGGGAGACGGGATCGCCAAGCTGACGATCGACCGCCCGGAGGTGCGCAACGCCTTCCGGCCCCAGACGCTGATCGAGCTGTCGGATGCGTTCACGCGGGCTCGCGAGGATCTCGACGTGGGCGTGATCGTGCTCACCGGTCAAGGGCCGGAGGCCTTCTGCTCGGGCGGAGATCAGCGCGTGCGCGGCGACGCCGGCTACCTGGCCGAAGACGATGCCGCCCAGCGTGGGGTGGGCCGCTTCCACGTCACCGACCTGCAGGTGCAGATCCGCCGAACGCCCAAGCCGGTGGTGGCGATGGTGGCCGGCTACGCGATCGGCGGCGGCCACGTGCTGCACATCGTGTGCGACCTGACGATCGCCGCCGACAACGCCCGCTTCGGTCAGGTCGGGCCCCGCGTGGGCAGCTTCGACGGGGGCTTCGGGGCGGGACTGCTGGCCCAGCTGGTGGGGCCCAAGAAGGCCAAGGAGATCTGGTTCCTGTGCCGCCAGTACAGCGCGCAGGAGGCCGAGCGCATTGGGCTGATCAACGCGGTCGTCCCGCTCGACGAGCTGGAGGAGGAAACCGTGCGCTGGTGTCGCGAGATGCTCGCCCTGTCCCCGTTCGCGCTGCGCCTGCTCAAAGCGAGCTTCAACGCGGACGAGGACGGGCTGGCCGGTATCCAGCAGCTCGCCCACGACGCCAACCTCCTGTTCTATATGAGCGAGGAAGCCCAGGAAGGGCGCGACTCCTATCTGCAGAAGCGCCCGGCCGACTTCTCGCAGTTTCCCCGGCGGGCTTAGGGCACGTGGGCTCGCCTGTGTCCGGTGGGCTGCGAATCTGGCTGATGGCCGCGCGTCCGCGGACGCTGCCGGCCGCGGTCGCCCCGGTGCTCGTGGGCACGGCCCTGGCCGGCTACGCCGGGGTCTTTCATGTCCTGCGCTTCGTCGCCGCGCTGCTCGGATCGATCCTGATCCAGGTCGGTACGAATCTGTCCAACGATTACTCCGATGCGCGTCGCGGCGCCGACGCCGAGGACCGCCTCGGTCCGGTCCGCGTCACCGCCGGGGGGCTGGTTCCCCCGCGCCAGGTCCTGATCGCCACCTACGCCACCTTCGCCCTGGCCGTGCTGGCCGGCGTCTACCTGATCGTGGTGGCCGGCTGGCAGTTATTGCTGGTCGGCGCGGCCTCGATCCTGGCCGGCGTCGCCTACACCGGTGGCCCCAGGCCATACGGCTACGAAGGTCTGGGCGAGGTGTTCGTGTTCCTGTTCTTCGGGATCGTCGCCGTGGCCGGCTCATATTTCGTCCAGGTCCGTCACCTCGAGTGGGAGGCGTTCGCGCTCGCGGTGCCGGTCGGGCTGTTGGCGGCGGCCGTCTTGGTGGTCAACAACGTCCGGGACATCGACTCCGACCGCCGGGCCGGCAAGCGTACGCTGGCGGTCAGGCTCGGCCGCGAGCGCACACGCACCCTGTTGGCGGTCGTCGTCTACTTGGCCTACGCGCTCGCCGCCGTGACCTGGATCTTCGGACCGGTCACCGCTTGGGTGCTGCTGCCCTGGTTGACGCTCACCCTGGCCACCCGGGTGGTGAGGCTCGTGCGCAACCACGCCGACGGACCTACGCTCAACCAGGCCCTGGCCCAAACCGGGATGCTCCAGCTCGCCTTCTGCATCCTGCTGTCGGCCGGGCTCCTGCTCAGCGGGTAAACGCGCGTCAGCGGTGACGGGCGCAGGCCACAGCGCCATCGAGGGCGGGACGGGCCCGGACCCCTAGTCGGCGACGCAGGCGCCACGGGGCGCCCACGAAGGCCCGGTTGGCGACGGTCGCGAAGCCGGCCTCGTCACAGCGCAGGGCGAGCAGCAGGTGGGCGATTCGGTCACCCGAAGGGAGCTCGGCGTCGCGGGTCGCGACGCAGTAGCAGTGCGCGCGACGGCCGCCGGGCGCGACCAGGATCGCCCCCGCCTCCCCCACCAGCCAGGTCCCGAGCGCTCTGCGTTCCTGCACCAGCCCCGTCTGGCCGTACCGCTCAAAGGCCGTCGAGTCGAGGAGGTCGGCCAGCATGCCGAGGGCGCGGCGCTCGGCCGATCCCTCCCGGCGAGGCTTGGGCCGGACCACGTTCGCCCCGCGAGCCGCGTAGAGCGCCGGGACCATCCACGCGTGGACCAGGAGGACGGCGCCGAGCGGCAGAGTGACCGGTGCCCGAGCCGCCAGGAAGACGGCGAAGCCCACGAACGGGATCACCTGCGCCGTCGTCCAGAGCGCCCACAGCCGCCCGTCGCTACTCAGCCCCTGGGGGTCGACGGGGCGCCGCCAGTACACGCTGGCCAGCTCGGGTAGCGGCGCTCCGCTACCGGTCACGGGGCCTGGGTCCATTAGCCGCCGGCTATCGGTCGGCGCAGGATCACCTGCGCCTCGCCATCCGGGAGCGCTTGGACCTGCTCGGCGAGACCCGGGCCCGTGGCGACCACCGCAATGTAGCCGTGCTCGAGCTCTTCCCGCAGGGCGGCGGCCGCGTGCGCGACCCCCGGCGGATCGGTGGGGCGCCATTCGGCCACGACCGTGTGGCCGCTCCTGTCCATCTTGATCAGCCGCGACATCAGCACGCTCCTTGAGGTGGTGGGCAGCGGAGGGGCATACTACGCCCCGTCGTGATCCTGTCATTGACAGAGGTCCGGGCGGCCATGCAGGCTCAGTTCCGGGCCGGACACGGCACCGTGGAGGAGCGCCGGCTGCTGCGGGTCAGCATCACCACCGAGGACGGGCTTGTCGGGCACGGCGAAGCGGCACCGCTGCCCTCGTACGACGGCGTCACGCTCGAAGCCGTACGCGAGGCGCTCGAATCCTGCCGGGCGGTTCTGGCCAGCGCCGACCCAGCGCCGCCCCCCCAGGTCATCGCCCGCTGCGCCGAGGTGGTCCTGCTTCCCCAGGCGCTCGCGGCGCTCGACCTCGCCCTCTGGGACCTCGCCGGCCGCCGAGCCCACGAGCCCGTGTGGCGGCTGCTCGGTGACGCGCTGAGCGCGCCCGAGCCGGTCCGGGTGAACTGGACGGTGACCGCCGCCGACCGCTCCGGGGCGGTCGAGGAGGCGGCCATGGCGCGCACGGCGGGCTTCGACACGCTCAAGGTCAAGGTGGCGATCGGCGACGACCACGGCCGGCTGGCCGCCGTCCGGGCCTTCGCCGGGCCGGAGATGATGATCCGCATCGACGCCAACGGCGCCTGGTCGCCCCTGGAGGCGCGGGCGGCACTGCGCGCCCTGGAGCCGGTTGGAATCGAGCTCTGCGAGGAGCCGGTGGCCGGACTGGAGGAGATCCGGGCGCTGGCCGCCGAAACCGACATCCCCCTCGCGCTTGACGAGTCCGCGGCCGACTCCGCGGCTCTGGTCGAGCCCGCCGGTGCCCTGATGTGCCTGAAGATCGCGCGCTGCGGCGGGCTGACCGGATTGCTCGAGACCGCCCGGCGGGCTCGCGCCGCCGGCTATGAGGTCTTCCTCGCCTCCACCTTGGACGGGCCGCTGGGCATCGCCGCCACGCTGCACGCCGCCGCGATCCTGCGTCCGGCGCGGGCCAGCGGCCTCGCCACCCTGTCGATGTTCGCTGACCGCGAGAATCCTCTGCCGGCGGCCGCGGGCCGGATCGCGGTTCCGGCCGGTCCCGGGCTCGGTGACGGCCTGCTGGACTGGTACGCCCGGCGTCAGACCGGCACGATCTCGATCAGCTGATCGGCACCGACGAAGTCGGCGGGGTTGCGCGTGTAGAGGCGGGCGGAGTGGACGTGGGCGGTGGCCGCGATCAGTAAGTCCATGGTGCGAGCCCGGGGCTGGCGACCGGCGTCGACCACGGCTGCCGCGATCTGCCCGTAGCTCGCCGCGACCGCATCATCGACGGGCAGAGCGTCGAATTGCCGTTGCAGGACCGACAGCCGACGCAGTCGCTCGGCGCGAACGTCCGGCTCGGCGGCGATCAGCACGCCGAAGTGCAGCTCAGCCAGCGTGGCCGCGCTGATGGCCAGCTCGCCGGGCAGCGGGCCAACCGCAGTGGCGATGATGACGCTGGTGTCCAGGATGCCTTTCACGCCTTTTCCGTCCGCGTCCATGGATCGCGCAACTCCTGGTCGAGGGCAACGCGATCGCTCTTCCAGGCGGAGTCGGCCGGGCCACCGAACAGCTCCGCCACTTCGTCGTAACTTCTCCAGGCCGGAGGGGCCACGGCCACCAGACGCGCGCTGGGGCGGCCCGCGACGGTAATCGTTATCTCCTCACCAGCCTCGACCCGCCGCACCAGCTCGGACGCGCGCTGGCGCAGTTCGCGTAATCCCACCTGGCTCACCGGGACAAAGGTAGCACAAGTGCTAGGTCCGTCCGATCAACTTCGCCACCCGCTCCGGCGCCTCCAGGTGGACCGCGTGTCCGGTTCCGGGCACCACCTCGACCCGCGCCCGAGGCAGCGCCCCGGCCATCCGCTCGGCGATGTCCCGGAACTTCGCATCGCGCTCGCCGACGATCAGGACGACGGGCAGAGTGAGCTCGCCGAGACGGGGCCAGAGGGACGGCAGCGCTCCCGTGCCCAGTCCTCTCAGGGCCCGAGCCAGGCCCACCGGCGAGTTGCGCAGCCGGTCGGCGTACACGTCGGCGGCGACCTCCTCGGGCAGGCCGGCCAGCACCGGCGTCTGCGCCCAACGCCGGGCGAAGACCTCGATGCTCGAGGCCTCGACCTCGGCCGCGAGGCATCCGTCGGCCTCGTGGCGCGCGGCGCGCTGCACCGGGTCGGCCAGCCCGGGGCTGGCTCCGATCAGGACCAGACGCTGCACCCGATCGGGTAGGGCGAGCCCGGCGTGCAGGGCGATACGGCCACCCATCGAGTAGCCCACCAGGTCAAAGCTCCCCGGGCAAAGTCCAGCCACGTCGCCGATCACAGCCTCCAGCGTGACCGGCATCTGCGCACCCGCCGAGGCGTGGCCACGGATGTCGGGCGCAATCGGCCGGTAGCGTTCGCCCAGCGCCGTCACGACCCGTCCCCAGCTCGCTCCGCTGTGGGTGAAGCCGTGGAGCAGCACGAGCTCGGGCGCCATGCTGAAGATCATGACCGCAACTGACTCCTACCTGCTCCTGCGCGCCTTCTGTGACGAGCTGGGCCGCTGCGGTCTGCAACACGCCTGCACTTCGCCGGGCTCGCGCTGCACGCCGATCGTGCTCTCGCTGGTCCGCGAGCCGGCGATCACCACCTGGTCCCACATCGACGAGCGCTGCGCCGGCTTCTTCGCGCTCGGTGCCGCCCGCGCCAGCGGTCGCCCCGTAGCGATGACCTGCACGTCCGGGACCGCCACCGCCAACTACCTCCCGGCCGTGATCGAAGCCCATCACGCCCGGGTGCCGCTGATCGTGCTCACGGCCGACCGCCCGCCCGAGTTGCGCGAGGTCGGCGCCGGCCAGGCGATTGACCAGCTGAAGCTCTATGGCGACGCGGTCCGGTGGTTCTTCGAGGTCGGAGTCGACACGGCCACGGCGGCCACGCTGCGCTGGATCCGGCAGCTCGCCTGTCGGGCCTATGGGACGGCGGCCGGACCGGTTCCCGGGCCCGTGCACCTCAATTTTCCGCTCCGCGAACCGCTCGTGCTCGCCGCGCCCCTCCCGCCGGACCCGGTGCCCGGCCGCACCGGCGGCCGTCCCTGGGTCAGAGCCATGAAACCGGTACCGGCCAGCGCGCCGGAGCGCGGGCTGCCGGCTCGGGGGGTGGTGGTGGCCGGTTACGACCCCCGCGAGCCCGAGCTCGGCGCCGCCGCGGCGCGGTTCGCGGAGCGGGCCGGCTACCCGCTGCTGGCCGATCCGCTCTCGGGCGCCCGTCGCGGTGCGGCGGCGATCGCAACCTATGACCTGCTCCTGCGCGACCCCGACCTCGCCGCTCGCCTCAGCCCCGAGCTCGTCCTGCGCGTCGGCGACCTGCCGACCTCCAAGCCCCTGCGGGCCTGGCTGGCCAGGCTGACGGAAATCGATCAGGTCGCCCTCGATCCCGAAGCGAGGTGGCCGGACCCAGCCGCCGTGCTCAGCGAGACGTCGCGGTCTGACCCAGCGGCCACGCTGGACGCGTGGGGTCATGAGCGCCAGCCGCAGGATCCCGAGTGGCTCGCGGCCTGGCGCGCCGCTGACCAGGCGGTCACAGCCGCGCTCGAGCACGCCCTTGGCGACGAGCTCTCCGAGCCCTCGGTGACCCGGCGCCTGGGCGATTGGCTACCCCGCGAGGCGACGCTGTTCGTCGCCTCCTCGATGCCGATCCGCGATGTGGAGCTGTTCTTCGGTACCGGCGAGCACCTGCCGCGGGTGCTCGCCAACCGCGGCGCCAACGGAATCGACGGCACCGTGTCCAGTGCCTTCGGGGTGGTCGCCGCTGGCCACGGACCCGTGGTCCTGCTGATCGGTGATGTCGCCCTCGCCCACGATATCGGCGGACTACTGGCCGCGCGGCGGCTGCATCTCAACCTGACCATCGTGCTGATCAACAACGACGGCGGCGGAATCTTCTCGTTTCTTCCGGTCAGCGGCGAGGGTGACGCGTTCGAGGAGCACGTGGCCACCCCCCACGGGCTCGAGTTCGCTCGCGTCGCGGAGCTCTACGGTCTCGCCTATGAGCGCGCGACGACGGGCGCGCAGCTCAGTCACGCGCTGGAGCGTGGCGTCGGCTCGTCGCCCGGCCCGGCCCTGATCGAGGTCCGCACCGATCGGGGCGAGAACGTGGCCCTGCACCGGCGCCTGGCGGAGGCGGGACTTGCCGCCCTGCGCCCGCTCACAACGTGATGAGCACCGCCCTGCAGGCGTCCCGGTCGCCGGCCGCCGTCTCGCTGTGGTGGGCCCCGCTCGACGTCTGCACCGCGGCCCGACGAGCCTTGGAGGCCAGCCTCAACGCCGACGAGCTCCGCCGCGCGGACCGCTTTCACCGCCCCCTAGACCGGGAACGCTTCGTCACCGCCCGGGGCTGGCTGCGCCGGCTGCTCGCGACCCAGCTGGGCTGCGCTCCGGAGGAGATCCAAATCGTCCTCGGCGAGCACGGAAAGCCGCGCCTGGCGGGCGCGGAACTTTTCTTCAACGCCGCGCGCAGCGCCGGGCTCGCCCTCTATGCCACCAGCTCGACGATCGAGGTCGGCGTCGACATCGAGGAGGTCCGCGTCGACGGCGGCGTGGACGGCATCGCCACGCGCTTCTTCTCGAGCACCGAGCGACGCGCGTTGGCGTCGGTCCCGCCACGCGAGCGTCTCGCCGCCGGGTTTGAGTGCTGGGCCTTCAAGGAGGCCTACGCAAAGGGGATCGGGGCCGGATTGACCCTCCCCCTCCAGACCGTCGATGTCTGGGTCGGCGCCGGGCGCCCATCGGTGGTGCACGGATGGTCAGTTCACCCCGTGGCGGTGGCACCAGGATTCGCCGCCGCGGTAGCCGCGGCCAGCCCTCGGTGGCCGCCGCCGGGAGGGAACTCGTCAGGCGTCCGGGCTGAGCCTCTCGGCATAGAGATCGACCAGACGTCGCGCCCAGACGTCGAGTGAATACGAGTCGGTGACCCGCTGGCGGGCCGCCTCGGCGTGGTTCTCACGGTCGCTTTCGGTGAGCGTGAGCATCGCGCGGACGGCTTGGGCGAGAGCGCCGGGATCGCCGGGGACTGCCGCCGCCCCGGAGAGCCCGGCGAGCAGATCACACTGAACCGGAAGGTCGGTGCCGACTACGGGCAGCCCGCAGGCCAGCGCCTCGAGCACCGCATAGGGCATGCCCTCCGCGCGGCTGCAGCTCAAGAACAGGTCCGCGGCGGCATAGAGCTCCCTGACATCGTTCGTAGGCGGGAGTCGTCGGACCACCGGATGGGTGTCCTGAGGGTCGGGCAACGCTTGGGCTCCCTCCCCCCCCACGGTGAGCCAGACGAGATCGGGCTCGCCGGACAGAAGCTCGGCTGCCCCGAACATCAGATCGCCCCCCTTGCGGTGCCAGTCCCAGCCAAAGTGCAATACCACACGTGCCGTCTCGGGGACCTCGAGCGAGCGGCGGGCCGCCCGCTTCTGCTCCGGGGTGGCCGGCGCAAACCGACGCACGTCGATGGCGTTGGGAAAGTCGCGCAGCTTGCCTCGTGGCGCGCCCCGGGCGCGCAGGGCCTCGAGAATCTCCGGACTGACACAGAGAATCCCGTCGACGAGCGGTCCGAAGGCCGCGTAACGCAAGCGGTTGCGTAGCCTGGGACCGCGGCCCTCGAGCGGTTTGCTGTGTGCATGCCAGAACACGGCGCTCCGGCGGCGGCGCAGCCGCAGCACGGCGGCGGGCACGTCGTAGGTGGAGAAGTGCGTGTGCAACACCGCCAGCCCGGGCTGGATGGCCAGCTCCGCTTGCAGGGCTTGGAGGGTCGAGACCGTGCTGGCCACGCGCCCCCCGGCCCCCTCGAGCCAGCGTACCTCGGCTACGCCGTCAAGCTCCTGTAGCCACGGACGATCCCGGGCGATGCTGGAGAGCCAGATCGTGGTCTTGTAGCCGCGGCCTGCCGCCTCGCGAGCCGACGCCACGAGCATGGGGATGAACGATCCCGCGTATGGCCCCCCGTAGGACGCTAGGTGATTTACGTGAAGCGACCGAGCCGACCCGGGGTCAAACATCCGCGCGAGTCTAAACTCAAGCCACGACGCGGGGCGCTCAAGCCAGGCCGCGGGGCCGGCTTTGACGAAACCTCACTATCTTTGTAGGATTGTCGGTGCCGGACTTGTTACGGAGGGCAGAGCAATTGACCGCTGACGCGGGCAAAACGAGGACGGATATCCTCTCGGCCGTCGATCAGATGATTGACGTGGCACCGGAGCGGCTTGCCGTGCGGGGTCCCGATGGTGCGCTGACCTATGGCGAGCTGTCGGATCGAGCGCTGGACGTGTCGCGCCGGCTGCGCCAGGTCGGGGTGAAGCCAGGCGATCTGGTCGGCCTCTGCCTGGAGCGCTCGGCCAGTCTCGTGGTGGGCGCTTTGGGCATCGTCAGGGTCGGCGCCGCGTACGTCGCGATCGATCCCGCCTACCCGGAGGACCGGGTCGGGTGGATGCTCGACGATTCCGGCGCCACCGCGCTCGTGACCGACCCGGGTACGGCCGCCCAGGCTGGAGCTCACGGCGATCTACCCGAGGTCGTGCTGTTCAGCGCCGGCGAGTCGGGTGACGAGTCAGGCGTCAACGACGGCGAGCACCCCCTGCCCCCACCGCCGCCGCTGCCGACGGACCTCGCCTACGTCGTGTACACGTCGGGGTCCACCGGACGCCCCAAGGGCGTGATGGTCGAGCACGCCGGGCTCGCTAACCTCGTGGACTGGCATCGGGCGGCCTTCGAATTGAACTCGAGCGACCGGTGCACCCAGATCGCCAGCCCTGGGTTTGACGCGTCGGTCTGGGAAATCTGGCCCAGCCTGGCCTCGGGGGCCTCCATTCTCGTGGTCCCGAACGAGCTGCGCCGCGATCCGATCGGGCTGCGAGACTGGCTCGTCGCCGAGGGCATCACGGTCGCGTTCTTACCCACGGCCGTGGCCGAGGCGGTGATCGGTCTGACCTGGCCGACTCAAGGTGCGCTCAGATACCTGCTGACCGGTGGCGACGCGCTGACTCGCCGCCCGTCCCCTGGCCTTGGCTTCACGGTCGTCAACAATTACGGTCTCAGCGAAACCGCCGTGGTCGCGACGTCAGGGGCGGTTGACTGTGAGGGGCACGGGGAGCCTTCCATCGGTCACCCGATCGCCGGCGTTCTCGCCAAGGTCGTGGACGAGCGGCTTGCCCCGGTCGAGGTCGGGGTCGCCGGTGAGCTGATGGTCGGCGGCGTCGCCGTCGCTCGGGGCTACCTCAACCGTCCTGAGCTCACCGCCGAGCGATTCCTCGAGGACGATCAGGGTCGCTGGTATCGAACCGGCGACCGGGTGTGCGCGCGCGCCAACGGCGAGATCGAGTTCCTGGGCCGCCTCGACGACCAGCTGAGCATTCGCGGCTTCCGCGTCGAGCCCGGCGAGGTCGCCGCCGCCTTGAGCGCTCACCCGGCCGTCCGGGCCAGCGTCGTCGTCGGGAGCGGCGACCTCGGCTCTGAGCGCCGGCTGGTGGCGTACGTCGTCCCCGCCGCTGAGGAGCACCCCGATCAGCGCGACTTGGGCGAATTCCTCGGCGCCCGGCTGCCCGAGTACATGCTGCCGTCTGGCTATGTGTGGTTGGGGGAGCTGCCCCTCACCGAGCACGGCAAGGTCGACCGGGCCGCGCTTCCCGCCCCCGCGGCGGCCGATGACGAGCGTGTCGGCCGGGGCCCCGAGAACGAGATCGAGGCGGCAACCGCGGCGGTCGTCGCCGAGCTGCTCGAGGTCGAGCAGCTGGGGATGGATCAGAACTTCTTCCTGCTCGGTGGTCATTCGATGCTCGGTGCGCAGCTGATCGTCCGCTTGGAGGAGATGTTCGGGGTGGAGATCACCCTGCGCCACCTGTTCGACCACCCGACTTTGGCGGAGATTGCGGCCGAGGTGGAGCGTCAGTTGGCCGCCGCCCAGGCCGAGACCCTGGTCAAACGGTGATCGGCGGCACGGCCCTCGAGGAGGGGTCCGTCCCCCCCAGCCTCTACCAGCTCCTCGACCCCGAGGTGCTGGCCGACCCGTATCCGCTTTACCGCCGGTTGCGCGAAGATTCTCCTGTGCACTGGGACCCCTACCTTCATGCGTGGGTCGTCACCCGATACGCGGACGTGAGCGAGGTGCTCCACCGCTTCCGCGCGGCCCGGACCCCAGCCCCCGATCGCCTGGCCGCCCTCGGCATGGGAGAGCTGACGCCGATTGCGGCGGTGATGGTGCGACAGATGTTGTTCCTCGATCCGCCCCAGCACGGCCGGGTGCGTCGGCTGGCCGCGGTGGCCTTTACCCCCCGTCGCGTCTCCGTTCTTCGTGAGCACATTCGCGAGATCGCCACCGGGCTGGTCGACGATCTCGCCGGCGCTGGCAGCTTCGACGTGATGTCGGGGCTGGCCAACCCATTGCCGGCGATCGTGACCGCCGAGATGCT
>JBPCIY010000064.1:0-32002 GCA_051005855.1 Solirubrobacteraceae bacterium
CAAGTAGACCGATCGGTTCCCTGCCGCCGCTTGAGCTGGGCCGGCAGTCAGATCAAGTAAACCGATAGGTATACCACTGGGCGTAACCAGCGTGCCCCGGCGGGATACGTGTGAACACACCCCCCGAGCGTGGCCGGACCCGACACTCGACGGACGGCACCCACCGGGTCATCACCATCCTGAAGGGACTGAGTCTTCGTGAGCACCAGCAACGGCGGAAGCCGTCATCAGCATGACAAGGTCCGCGTCGCGATCATCGGTGTCGGCAACTGCGCCAGCTCGTTCGTGCAGGGCGTGCACTACTACCGCAACGCCGACCCCGACGCACCGATCCCCGGCCTCATGCACGTCGATCTCGGCGGCTACCACGTCCGCGACATCGAGTTCTCGGCCGCCTTTGACATTGACGTCGACAAGGTCGGCAAGGACCTGTCCGAGGCGATCTTCGCCGGGCAGAACAACACCCTGAAGTTCGACACCGAGGTGCCCAAGCTCAACGTGCCGGTGATGCGGGGCATGACCCATGACGGCCTGGGCAAGTACCTGTCCCAGCGGATCACCAAGGCCCCCGGCGAGACCGTGGACATCGTCCAGGTGCTCAAGGACACCCGCACCGACGTCGTCGTCTCCTACCTGCCGGTCGGCTCCGAGCAGGCCACCAAGTGGTACGTCGAGCAGATCCTCGAGGCCGGCTGCGGCTTCGTGAACTGCATCCCGGTGTTCATCGCCCGCGAGGACTACTGGAACAAGCGCTTCAAGAAGGCCGGGCTGCCGATCATCGGCGACGACATCAAGTCCCAGGTCGGAGCCACGATCGTGCACCGCGCCCTGGCCCGCTTGTTTCACGACCGGGGGGTCAAGCTGCTGCGCACCTCGCAGCTCAACGTGGGCGGCAACATGGACTTCTACAACATGCTCGAGCGCGAGCGGTTGGAGTCCAAGAAGATCTCCAAGACCAACGCCGTGACCTCGATCATGGGTCACGAGCTGCCGCCCGAGGATGTCCACGTCGGCCCGTCGGACTACGTGCCCTGGCTGACCGACCGCAAGTGGGCCCACATCCGGCTCGAGGGTCAGGCCTTCGGTGACGTTCCGCTGACCGCCGAGCTCAAGCTCGAGGTCTGGGACTCCCCCAACTCCGCCGGCATCGTCACCGACGCCGTGCGCTGCTGCAAGCTGGCCCTCAATCACGGCCTCTCCGGCCAACTGGACGGCCCGAGCTCGTACCTGATGAAGTCGCCGATGCACCAGCGCCCCGACGACGAGGCGCACACGCTGACCGAGGCGTTCATCAAGAAGTACGCGCGCAAAGAGCTGCCCAGAGCCACGCCCGCCAAGGCGAAAGCCGCAACCAAATAACCAGGGCGGCAGCCGGACGACTCGAGCGTCGTCCGTAAGGCGAGGCTGGAGGCCGAGCGGACGGGCGCTCGAGCCGCCCCATAAAATCTGTTGTCGTGCCTAACGAGCGACTGACGATCGCGCAGGTGACGCCGTTCGCCTGGGAGGTCGCCGGCGAGGTCAACCAGTACGTCGCGCGGGTCTCTGACCAGCTCGCGGCGCGGGGCCATCGGGTCCTGATCGTCGCCCCCTCGCAGTCCATGGGCCTGGTGCGGGACACGCGCCGCGCGCTGCGCACCGACCCCGAGCAGCTTCTGGACACAGACGGGCCGCAAGTCCTCGGGGTCGGCGAGGTTCTGCCCTTCTCGCCCACCCGTCGGCGGGCCGCCTCGCTGCCCGTTGACGTGGCCCGGACGATCGAGGTCGCCCTCGGCGCGCTTCCGCTCGACGTGGTCAACGTCCACGAGCCGTTCGCGCCCAGCGCCTCCAGTTCCGCACTGCGCCATTCGCGGGCGCTGAACGTGGGCAGCTTTCACGCCCCGACCGAGCGCATCCTGTCGACCCAGCTCACGGCGCCGCTCTCGCGGCTGCTGTTCGCGCGGCTCGACGCCCGGACGGTCAGCTATGTGGCCACCCGCACCCTCCTGCAACGCTACTTCCCGGCCGAGTACCGGGTGGTCACCCCTGGCGCCGACCCGGCGCCCGAGCGCGTGGCGTCCGACGCGCCCCGGCTGGTCATGATCGCCGGTGAGGAGCGGGCGGCCGTGCGCACCTTCCTGCGCGCCCTGCGCCTGCTGCCGACCGACATGCAGTGGTCTGCGACCGTCGTCTCCCGGCGGCCGACCGCCCCTCCGGCCACGCTCGGACGCGTCCTGCGCGAGCGGGTCACGTTCGTCGACGGGATCGAGGGCAGCGACGCCGAGGCGCTGGCCGGCGCCGACATCGCCGTGCTGGCCTCAGAAGGCGACCGGGCGACGCCGGGCACGCTGGTGCGCGCACTGGGGGCCGGTGCCGTGGTGGTCGCCTCGCGACTGCCCGTCTACGCCGAGGTGCTGGCCGACGGGGAGCGTGGCTTCATGTTCGAGCCCGGCGAGGCGGAGACGCTGGCCAGCCATCTCACCCGCCTGGTCACCGATCCGGACCAGCTTGCACGCAGCGCGGCGGCGGTCGGCAAGCTCGGGCCGGCGCTGCATTGGAGCCGGGTGGCCGACGAGCTCGAGACGATCTACCAAGAGCTGACCGCTCGCCGCCACGACGAGGACGGCAACCGCCGCCTGCGCACCCGGCTTCGGTCCCGGCCGCTGATCGACGTCGACCTGCACATGCACACCGATCACTCCTATGACTGCGCAACCCCGGTCGAGGTTTTGCTGGCCGAAGCGCGGACCCGGGGGCTGGGCGCGATCGCGATCACCGATCACAACGAGATATCGGGGGCGCTCGAGGCCCGGGCCAAGGCCAACGGGGTCAAGGTGATCGTGGCTGAGGAGGTCAAGACGGCCGAGCAGGGCGAGGTGATCGGGCTCTTTTTGGAGGAGAAGATCCCCCGCGGGCTGACCCTGCAGGAGACGATCGCCGCGATCAAGGGCCAAGGCGGCCTGGTCTACGTGCCGCACCCGTTTGACCGGATGCACTCGGTCCCCGACTACGAGCACCTGCTCGACGTGGTCGACGAAGTGGACGCGATCGAGATCTTCAATCCCCGGATCGCGATCTCCGAATTCAACGAGGAGGCGGTGCGCTTCGCGGCCAAGTACCGGATCCCGGCCGGGGCGGGCTCGGACGCTCATGTGCCCCAGGGCCTGGGCTCAGTGCGCATCCGGATGCGCGATTTCGAGGGCGCGGGGGAGTTCCTGGAGTCGCTGCGCGATGCCGACATCATCCGCAACCCAGCCAGCCTGCTCTACGTCCAAGCGCTCAAGTTCCTGCAGACCAAGGCGATGCCCGCACCGGCCCGACGGGCCTCTCGGGAGCGCCGGGTTCGGCGCGCGACCGGGCGCAAGTCCTGATGCAGCGCCAAGGACATGCACGCCAGCTGTCCAATCGGACAGGCGTGCCCGCCACTGACGACGAGATTCGCGAGAAATACCTCGAGCGGGCGATCCGCGAGCTGAACACGTTCGCGCGGCAGCTCGGGGACTGTGACCTCTGCCCCCGGGGCCAGCTGATGCCCGTGCTCGGCTCCGGGCACCCGCAGGCCGACATCTTCATGGTCAAGTACTCGGCCCGGCCCTCGGAGGTCGAGGAGGGGGTCGCCTTTTACGGGCGGACGGGCAACGCGCTGATGAAGTCGCTCAAGCGCCTCTCGATCGATCCGCTCGCCGTCTACGGGACGCTCTGCGTGAAGTGTCCGGTGGCCGACCCGGCGCTGGCCGACCCGGCCTGCATCTCGCGGCTGACCGAGGAACTGGCGATCGTGGCACCCAAGATGATGGTCGTGATGGGAGTCGACGCGTTGGCGGTGATCAACGAGCTGGGCATCCCCCTGGCCCGGCCCCTGATCGCAGCGCCCGGCGGGATGCAGCAATTCACGCCGACCATCGAGGCCCTGTTCGTGCCCAACATCGATGACGCGCTCGACGAGGAGACCGCCAAGCGCGAGTTCTGGGGGGCGTTCCGCGTCCTTGGGCGGTGGTGGGCTGACCTGCCGCCCTATTAGTCATATGGACGCGAGGGGAAGGGGGACGGGGGCGGCCGCCGTGCCTGGGCGAAGCTGACCCCCGTGGCAGCGCGGCCAGGTCCCGCCGGCGTGTGCGAGGATTGCGGCGATGGCGGTCACTGAGCAACGAAGTGGGGTGCTCGACGCTGACCCGCCCCCGCGTGTGGAGGCCGGGGTTATCCGTGGGCTCTACGCCGACTGGGCGGCCGAGCGGAGGGCGGGACGGCGCGAGGGTTTGCCCGGCGGCACCCTGCGCCCGAGCCTGAGCGTCATGCGCCGGACGTTCAGCGATCCGCTCGGTCTGCTGCTCGAGCACCGCCGGCGCTACGGCCCCGTGTTCACTATCCGCCACGGACCCCAGGCGGTGGTATGGGCGATCAGCGCGACCGCCAACCACCAGATGCTGGTCTCCGAGGCCGACGCCTTCTCCTGGCGGGAAGGGCGTTTTGTCGACCTGTGGCCGCTGCTGGGCGACGGCCTGCTCAACATCGACGGCCCCTTCCACGACGGGGTGCGGCGGCTCCTGGTCGGAGCCTTTCACCACGATCGCGTCGCCGCCGTGGCCGACACGATGGTGGCCGAGGGCGTGATTGCCGTCGAGCGGCTGGTGCCCGGACAAGCGTTTGACCTCTACGCGTGGGCGCGACAGCTGGCCCTGCGGATCGCGCTGCGCGCGCTGCTGGGGATCGAGCGGGCGGGCGATGATGAGCAGGCCCTGGCGCACGCCTTCGAGCGGGCGCTGCGCTTCCACGGCCTGGCCGTGCCGCTGCAGATGATGCGCGGGCCGGGCACCCCGCACGCCCGCGTCCTGCGGGCCCGGGCCGAGCTGGACCGGCGCCTGTACGACGAGATCCGCGCCCGCCGCCGCCGGGACGACCCCGGGGCCGGAGTGCTCGGCCTCCTGCTCGCCTGCACCGACGGTGACGGCGCCCCCCTGGACGAGGCGATCGTCCGCGACCAGACCACGACGCTGCTGTTCGCCGGTCATGACACGACCACCGCCACGCTCACCTTCCTCGCCTACGAGCTGGCTCGCACCCCGGTCGCCGCCGCGGCCGTGCGGGCCGAGCTGGCCTCGGTGGTCGGAGATCGCGACCCGGCTGCCTCTGAGCTCGACGGCCGTACGCTGCCGGTGCTCGAGCGCACGATCGACGAGACCCTGCGCATGTACCCCCCGGCCTGGGTGGGCCCCCGACGGAGCACCCGGCCGGTGGTCATCGACGGCGTGGCGCTGCCGGCCGGCGTGGGGGTCCAGTACAGCAGCTGGGCGACCCACCACCTCGAGGAGCTCTACCCGTCGCCCGAGGTTTTTGACCCCGATCGCTTCCGGCCCGGTGGTCCGGTCTCGCAGCTGCCCAAGGGCGCCTACATCCCGTTCGGCGGGGGGACGCGGATCTGCATCGGTAAGCGCTTTGGCCAGTACGAGCTGCGCGCGCTCGCCTCGGTGCTATTGCGGCGGCTGACCCTCGAGCTCGCGCCCGGCGAGCATCTCCAGGTGGCGGTCGCGCCGACCCTGGGACCCAAGGGCGGAATGCGCTTCGTCGCCCGAGCTGTCGGCCAGTAAGGCCGCTAGTCCATCAAGAGGACGATCTTGCCGAGCTTGCCGCCGGCCGAGAAGCGCTCGTAGGCGGCTTGGGCGTCGTCGAGCCCGAAGGTCTCGGCCACCGGCACCCTTACCGTGCCGTCGGTCAGCGCGGGCAGCACCGAGCGCTCGACGGCGCGGGCGGTGAGCGCCTTCTGCTCGAGTGGGCGCGCGCGCAACGTCGAGCCGTGGATCCGGGCCCGCTTCATCATCAGCAGGCCCAGGTTGATTTCACCGGTGGCCCCGGCCCCGGTCCCGATCACCGTGATCCGCCCGCCGGTGTCAAGGGCCTTGAGGTTGTCCGTGAGGTTGAGCGCCCCGACCAGCTCGAGGATCACGTCGAAGGGCCCGTGGTCGGCGAAGCCCTCGGGCGCGATCACCTCGGCCCCGAGCGCGGCGACCTGGTCGCGGAGGCTCTCGTTGCGGACCGTCGCGGTCACGCGCGCCCCGGCGGCCCGACCGAGCTGGACGGCGGCCGTGCCGACCCCGCCGGCCGCGCCGTGGACGAGCAGGCGCTCGCCGGCGACCAGCTCCGCCTGGGTGAAGACGGCGTCGTGCGCGGTGGTGAAGACCTCGGGGGTGCCGCCGGCCTCGGGCCAGGAGAGCTTGTCGGGCACGGGGACGAGCACACGCTCGTGGACGAGGGCCAGCTCCGCCTGTCCGCCGCCGCCGACGATGCCCATGACGCGCTCACCGGTCTGGAAGCGCTGCGCGCCGGGACCGCAGGCCTGCACCTCGCCGGCCAGCTCGAGGCCGGGGATGTCCTGGGGTGAGCCGGGGGGGGCTGGATAGTGGCCGCGCAGCTGGATCATGTCGGCGCCGTTGAGACCGGCCGCCCGGACGCGGACGAGAACCTCGCCGTGTCCGGGCTCGGGGTCGGGGTGTTCCTCGATGGTCAGCTTCTGATCGCGGATCGTGACGGCGCGCATGAGTTGGGGTCTACCTCCTGACCAGTTCGGCCACGCACTCGATGTGCGCGGTCTGCGGGAACATGTCCACCGGGCGCACCCGGGCCAGGCGGTAGCCGGCCTCGACCAGCTGAGCGGCGTTGGGGGCCAACGTGGTCGGGTTGCAGGACACATAGACGATCCGCGCTGGGGAGGTCTCGATGATGCGCCGCACGACCTTCTGGGACAGCCCGGCGCGCGGCGGGTCGACGATCAGCACGTCGGGGCGGCCGGCCTTCTCGGCCAGCTCGCGCAGAGCGAGTCGCACGTCACCGGCGAAGAAGTGGACGTTGTCGATCTCGTTGGCCCGGGCGTTGCCGATCGCGTCGGCGATCGCCTCGGGCACCAGCTCCAGGCCCCACACCTCGGCCACGCGCGGGGCGATCGACAGCGCGATCGTGCCGATCCCGCAGTAGAGGTCATAGACGCGTTCAAACCCTCCCGGGCGGGCGTAGTCGATGGCCAGCTCGTAGAGCCGCTCGGCCATCTCGGTGTTGGTCTGAAAGAACGCCTCCGACGAGATGCTGAGTTGCAGTCCGCCCAACACCTCGGCAAAGCGCTCGGAGCCGGCCAGGAGCTCGGTCTCCCCGCCCTGGGTGGTTTCGCCGACGCTCGACTGCCGGGTCCAGAGCAGGCCGTCCAGCCCTGCGCCGGCCTCGGTCAGCGACTCGCGGTTTAGCGTGCCCTCGCTGGTGACCAGGCGGACCTGGATGGCGCCGGTGCGCCGGCCCTCGCGGACGACGAGGTTGCGCAGCAGGCCCTCGTTGGTGCGCCGGTCATAGGCGCTCAGTCCCTGCGCGCGGCACCAGGCGACGATCTGCTCGCGGGCCAGATTGGCGGGCTCGGAGGCCAGCCGGCAATCGGTCAGGGGCAGGATCTCGTCCCAGCGGCCCGGGGCGTGAAAGCCGCACACGAGCTGGCCGTCGCCGTCGGTGCCGAACGAGTACTCGAGCTTGTTTCGGTAGCGCCACTGCTGCAGCGCGGGGACGATCGGCTCGATCTCAAAGCCCTCGAGCTTGCCGATCCGACGCAACGCGTCGTCGACCTGGGCGTGCTTGACCTCGAGTTGACGCTGGTAGGGGAGAACCTGCCAGGGCGCTCCGGGGTGATCGGCCGCCGGCGCAATCCGGTCGGGGCTGGGCGCGACGATCTCGAGCGTCCGCGCCTCGGCCCAGGCGCGCTTGCGCTTGCCGATCACGGCGCGGACGCGATCACCGGGCACCGCCCCGGACACGAAGACCACGTAGCCGTCGGTCCGGGCCACGCCGGCCCCGCCGTAGGCGAGCGAATCGATCGTCAGCTCGAGCTCGTCGCCACGCTGGGGGCGCGCGGCGCGGGTGTCGGGCGCCTCTGGGGTGGTGGCGTCAGTGGTGTCCATCGTCGTCTTCAGGCTAGTAGGGCGGTTGACAGCACAGCGCGGCAATAGTTGCCGGCGGTTTCCGCTGCCAACCGGAAGACGAGACGTTGCCGGGCGCCGGTCGCGCGGGCGACCGGTCGCCTCCGACGACGCGAACGGCGGCTAGCCGATCGCCTTCTCGAGCGCGCCCGTGACCGACTTGCGGTTGGCGTTGTTGCGCTCGTAGGTGAGGACCTTGCGCAGCTCGGGCTTCCTGAGGTCGGAGAGGCGGCTCTGGACCTGGGCGGCGGTGAGATCATCGTAACCGAGGATCGGGAACGCCGGGCCGACCCCGGCGGCGCGGCGGGCGCGGTCGGCCCCACGGACGATGCGGTCCACGGGATCGGCCTTGCGGGCGCGCTTGGTCGCGGCTCCGATCTGCCCGACCAGGCCCTCCGCCGAGCCGACCAGATCATCGGACTGCTGGCGGCCGCGACGCACGAGCTCGGCCACGAGGTCGTTGGCGTCCTTGCGGGTGACGCGGCCACGGGCGGCGGCGTCGTCGAGGATCTCCTGGATGCGGTCGCGGGTCAGCATGATCACGTCGCGCGGCTTGATGGCGCCGCGGGTCAACTGCTCGGCCACCGAGGCGAGGCTCTCGGAGCCTCCGCTGGCGCGACGGGTACTGGTGGCGCCGCGCCGGGCGGTCGACGCCGTCTGCTTGGCACCCCGGCGGGCCGCGGTGGCCGTGCCCTTGGCGCCCGAGCGTGCGCTCTTGGCGGTGCTGGCGGCGGCCCGGCCGGCGGTCTTGGCGGTGGTGGCCGCGCTACCGCGGCTGCTGGCCGAACGCTTGGTCTTGGCCGCGCCCGCCTTGGCGGTGCTGGCCGTCTTGGTGGCGCCGGACTTAGCCTGGGTGGCGGTCCGCCCGGCGGCCTTACGAGTACTGGTGGCAGTGGCCTTGGCACCGCCCTTGGCAGCGGCGCGGGTGCGCTTGGCGGCCGGCTTGGCGGCCGGCTTGGCGGCCGAGGAAGTTCTTGGGCTCGAGGTTGATCGTTTCGGGGCTGGCATGGTGCGTTGTGGGCTCCTAATCGTCTTGACGCTCGCGCGAGCGTATCCGAACTGGATAAGTGAGTGTCAACCAAAGTCGCCGCACACCAGCGGCGAAAGCTAGGCGTCGGCGCTGACCAGCAGTTCGAGGAGCGCCTTTTGGGCGTGCCGGCGGTTCTCCGCCTGGTCCCAGATCCGTTGGCGCTCACCGTAGAGAACCTCCGCGGTGATCTCCTCGCCGGGGTGCGCGGGCAGGCAGTGCAGGGCGATCGCGCGCGGGGCGGCAACGTCCAGGAGCGCGTCGTCCACCCGATACGGCGCGAGCGCCCTGCGGCGAGCTTCCGCGCTGCCCGGGTCATCGCTCATGCTGACCCACACGTCGGTGTAGACAACGTCGGCCCCGGCCACCGCCGCCTCCGGGTCCGCAGTCAGGGTCGCACCGGCCACCGGATCGAGCTGGAAGCCCTCGGGCGCCGCGATCCGCACCTGGACTCCGGCCTGTGCGCCGACGATGGCCAGGGAGCGGGCGACGTTGTTGCCGTCGCCGACGTAGGCCAGGGTCAGCCCCTCCAGGTGCCCGAAGGCCTCCCGCATCGTGAGCAGGTCGGCCAGGGCCTGGCAGGGATGGTGGCCCGCGGTGAGCATGTTGAAGACCGGCACGGTGGCGTGCTGCGCCAGTTCGCCCACGAGCTCGTCGGGCGCGGTGCGAATGCCCACCGCCGCGGCGTGGCGCGAGAGGATGTAGGCGGTGTCGCGAACCGACTCGCCGCGACTGAGCTGGAGCTCGTCGGGGCGGAGGACCATCGGGTGACCACCGAGCTCGAACACGCCGGCTTCGAAGGAGACCCGGGTCCGCGTCGAGGGGGCCTGGAAGACCAAGGCAATCGTCTGGCCGGCCAGCGCCTGCGAGGCGTGCGGGGAGCGTTTGAGCTCGGCGGCGCGGGCCAGCAGCGCATCGAGCTCGGCCGCGGTCAGCTCGGCTCCGGTGAGGAAGTGGCGCGTCAAGCGCAGCAGTGTACGTGGGCCCGTCAGCGGCGCGGTCAGCCGCGCGCCGCGCGCAGGCCGAAGCCGCGCAGCATCAACAGCGCCTTCTCGCTGAGCGTGCCGCGCGCGGGCAGCACGCCGAGCTGGGTGGCGGCGTCGTACACGTCGTAGAAGCCGCGGACGCGGTAGAGCAGCTCGTTCTGAAGCTCGCAGTAGAAGACGCAGTGCACGACCACGAACCGTTTGGTGGCCGGCAGGCCCTCGAGTGGCTCACGGTGGGTGCCGAGCAGCTTGCAGGGAGCGGCGACGAAGTGGCCGTCGTCAAGGCGCGTACCGGTGCGCTCCAGCCGGGCATCGGGAAAGCCGGTCCAGAGTCGCGTGGCGTGGGCCTCGAGCGCCGCCAGTCCGGCCAGCGGCTCGTCGGCGAGCGGGTCCTCGTACTGAATGCCGGGCGAGCAGACGTCGGCAAAGGCGCCGGGCTCGTGACTGGACCACGCGGCCTGCCAGCCGTCGATCAGCTCGTCGACGTTCATTCGCGGCGTCCGCCCGCGCCGAGCTGAGGGTCGAGATCGGGGAGCCCCTCCTCGGGGGTGGAGGCGTGCGCGTAGGAGCGGCGCGGGATGCGCCCAGCTCCCCGGGCCAGGCGCCCACCGTCGACGGCGAGGCGGATCGCGGTCGCCATCGCCACCGGGTCATGGGCGCGCGAGATCGCGCTCGCGCAGAGCACGGCGTCACAGCCGAGCTCCATGGCCAGGGCGGCATCGGACGCGGTGCCGACCCCGGCGTCGAGGATTACGGGCACCCCGGCGCGTTGCACCATGATCGCGATGTTGTAGGGGTTGCGGATCCCCATCCCGGACCCGATCGGCGAGCCGAGCGGCATCACCGCCGCGCAGCCGATGTCCTCGAGACGGCGGGCGAGGATCGGGTCGTCGGTGGTGTAGGGGAGAACCACGAACCCATCGTCGACGAGCTCCTCGGCGGCGGCGAGCAACTCGACGGCGTCGGGAAGCAGGGTACGGTCGTCGCCGATCACCTCGAGCTTGATCCAGTCGGTCGCGAACGCCTCGCGGGCCAGGTGGGCGGTCATGACCGCGTCACACGCGGTGAAGCAGCCGGCGGTGTTGGGGAGCACCTGCACGGCGGCCACCTCGAGGACGTCGAGGATCGAGCCCCGCGAGGCGGGATCCAGCCGACGCAGGGCGACCGTGCACAGCTCGGCCCCCGAAGCCGCACAGGCCGCCGCCAGCTGCTCATGGTTGGCAAAGCCGCCGGTGCCGAGGATCAAACGCGAGCCGAACTCGCGGTCGTGGATGCGCACAGGGTCGGGGGCCGTCATCGAATCGGGAGCCGACATCAGATCACCCACCTCCGATCGCCGCCACGACTTCGATCCGCGCGCCGTCGCCAAGCCGCGTCTCGCTCCAGCGCGCTCGCGTTACGACCTCGCCGTCGAGTGCGACGGCCACGCCACGCGCGCCCGGCGCGACATCGAGCAACTCCAACACGCTGGCGACAGTAGCGCCCCCGGGGAGCTCCCGGGACTCGCCGTTGACGGTCACGATCACGCCGGGCTCCCCGCCGGAGTGGACGCGAAGCGCCCGGGCGCGAAGGCGTCGGCGGCCGGGTCGGCGCTCTCCCCGAGCAGCGCCGCACAGACCAGCTCCGCGGTAACCGGCGCGAGCAGGATCCCGCCCCGCCCGTGGCCGACCGCCCAGTGCACGCCGGCGACGGCGTCGGCGCCGATCACCGGCAGGTTGTCCGGGGTCCCGGGCCGCAGCCCGGCCGAGAACTCGTCGAGGACCAGCTCGGAAACGCCGGGCACGAGCTCGCCCGCGTCGCGCAAGAGCTCAAAGGCCGCCCCGGCCGTGACCGTGGTGTCAAAGCCGCGCTCCTCCGAAGTGGCGCCGATCACGTAGCGCCCGTCGCCGCGGGGGACGATGTAGGTGGGGCCGATGCGCACCACCCGACGCAGCAGGCCGGGCCCGCTCGGGTCGTGCAGCCGCATGATCTGGCCCTTGATTGGCCGCGAGGGAATCTGGGTGGGCCCGGTCAGCTCCGCCGCCCACGCCCCGGCGGCGATGACCACCGCCTGGGCGGCGACCGCCGATCCGTCGGCCAGGGTCACGCCCCTCACCCGGCCGGCGGTGTGCTCGAGGCCGCTGACCGCAGCGCCTTCGCGGATCTCGCCCCCGGCGCTGCGGATGGCCGCCGCCAGGCCGGCGGTCAGCCGTCGGGGGTCGACGGCATGGTCATCGGGGACGTCGAGGGCGAGGCGCAGGGCCGGGGTCAGCGCGGGCTCGAGGCGACGAGCAGCGCTGGGGCGCAAGCGCTCGACGGCCAGCCCGTAGTGCAGGCGCAGTTCGAGCTCGCGCTCGAGCCCCCGGGCCTCGTCCTCATCGCGGGCGACCAGCAGCGTGCCGCAGCGCGAGTAGCCGACCTCCTGACCGGCGGCCCGCGTCAGCTCGGAGACGAACTCGGGGTAGGCGCGCGCGCTGCGCAGGCCGAGCTCGAGCAGCGGCTCCTCGGCGGGCCGGGCCTCGGCGATCGGAGCCAGCATCCCCGCGGCCACGTGCGAGGTCCCGCCGCCGACGCGATCGCGCTCGAGCACCAGCACGCGCAGCCCGCGGGTGACCGCCCGCCAGGCGATCGAGAGGCCGATCGCCCCCCCGCCGACAACGGCAACGTCGACTGCTGATGGGTTGTGCTCGGACAAGAAACCTCCCTGCGCCGGCATTACCCGGTCAGGTCGTGACGGTCGGCGGATCTGGGTCCGCCCTCTCAGCCCGACTGTGGGGCTCCCGTGGGGTTCATCCTAGTCGGTCCCCCGCGGCGTGACGGTCCTGCCAGACTGGGCTAGTGAGCGATCGGCGCCAGCGGCTCGAGCAGTCCGTCCTGTATCTAATCTGCGCTGCCGTTTCGGACGCCTTTCTGGCCCGGGCCCTGCGCGGGGGCGTTGACCTCGTCCAACTGCGGATCAAGGACGGGACCGACGCGGAGATCCTCGCCACCGGCCGGCGCGTACGCGCCGCTGTTCGGGCCGCCGGTGCACTTCTGATCGTCAATGACCGTCCCGACCTGGCGGTCGCCCTGGACGCTGACGGCGTCCACGTCGGACAGGACGACACGGCGGTGGATCGGGCGCGCGAGACGGTCGGCCCCCAGCGGCTGGTCGGACTGTCCACCCATTCGCCCGAGCAGATCGACGCCGGGCTGGACGGGGGGGTCGATTACATCGGCGTCGGCCCCGTCCACGCCACCCCGACCAAGCCCGGCCGCGCCCCGGTCGGCCTCGAGCTGGTGCGCTACGCCGCCGGGCACAGTCCGCTTCCGTTCTTCGCCATCGGCGGCATCGACGCCACCAACGTGGCGGCGGTGCGCACCGCGGGGGCCCGGCGGATCGCGGTGGTGCGGGCGCTGACCGAGTCCCATGACCCCGAGCGGACCGCGGCGCAGCTGCGGGACGCGGTGGCCGGCGAGCCCGCCCGAACGGAGGCTGGAGTTGGCGCAGCGTAGTCGCAAGCGCCGGCGCCACAAGCCGCGTCCGGCGGCCCAGCGTCCCGTGCGTGCCTCCGAGGCCCCCGAGCGCGCCGAGAGCGCCGAGCCGGGTTCGGTCGGCGGCTGGCGGGTCGAGCCTCAGATGACCCGCTCTGAGCGCCGCGACGCGGAAGTCCGGGCTGGGTTGACCCCGATCAAGCCCGGTGAGCGGCCGAGGGCGATCGTGGCCGGAGCGCTGATCTCGGGCCTGATCGGGCTCGCGCAGCTGATCGCGTACTTCGCGGGCCTCAAGATCCACGGTAAGTCCCCGGCGGCGGGCGGGACGATCCTGCTCAGCGTGCTGCTGATCGTGTGCGCCGCCGGGATGTGGCGCCTCTGGTACGGCGCCGTCCTGGGTTTCATGGCCCTGCTGGCGATTGTCGCAACCCTGTTTTCGCTCCTACTGATCGAGGCCTCAAACGTGCTCGGCATGGTGGTGGCGGTGCTCGTCGTGGGTGGCTCGGGCTACCTGTTCTTCAAACTCGTCCGGGTGCTCAGCCGCATCCAGATGCCCCGCTACCCGGGGCGCTGAGCAGGCTTCACGCGCGGCCGCGCGGCCGGGTCGTCGAGGGGGGGCGGACACCGAGGGTCTCTGGGCATGCATTTCTGGCCCCCACTCCCGTCCTAAGCTCGACCGCTTGCAACCCCGCTGGGGCGGTCAGTCCACGATCTCGGCCAGCTCGAAGGACTTGCAGTTGGGGCACTGGCCGGCCACCTTGTAGCCCACGTTGGCCGTCGTGTGGGCGCCACAGCTGAGGCACTCACAGCGGGCCTGATGAAACGACGGGCGCGCGCTCGCGCTGCGCACGACCGAGACCAGGGCGCCGGCCGCCGTCGGACAGAACTGGATCCCGCTGCCGGCCTCGATCTCGGTGCACGCGTCGGTCACGCTCATGCGCGGCGGTACGGACGTGCGCTGGTCATGGCGTGAAAGGCGTCACAGACCAGGGTGATGCGACTGGCCAGCGGAATCTCGAAACCGGCCAGGCCGTCCGAATAGCCGGCCCCGTCCCAGCGCTCGTGCTCGGCGCGGACCGCGCAGCGCAGGTGGTCAAGGCTCGGCACCTGGCTCAGCAACTGCTCGCTGGCGATCGGATGGGTGCGCATCACCGCCCACTCGCCCTCGGTCAGGGGCCCGGGCTTGGGCAGGATCGCGTCGGGGATCGCCAGCTTTCCGATGTCGTGCAGGATCGGTGTGGGAGTCGCGACTGTCCAGCGCCGCGAGCAGAACCCGGACGGCCGCCCTCGCCGCCTCGGTCGCCTGCGCACGGCGCTGGAGTTCCTCGCGCTCCAACACGTCGCACAGGATCCGCGCGAAGACGTTCAGGAACTGGAGCTCGCGGTAGCCCAACCCCGGCGTGGCGTCATGGCTGGCCGCGCACAGCATCCCGTAGAGCGCGCCGGAGGAGAAATGAAGCGGGATCGACACGAACGCTCCCACGTCCGCCTCGGCCGTGACGCGCAGTGCGCGCGCCCGATCGTCGGCGCGCACGTCGGTGATCAGGTTCGGCAGCCGCCGCGTAGGACCCGCCGGCAGTAGGTCTCCTCCAGCGCGATCCGTTGGCCTTCGACGAAGCCAAACGTGTCGCCGTCACCGCGCACAACCCGAAGGATTTCGCTCTCCGGGGTGATCTGCCCGATGAAGGCAACCTCCATCCCCAAGGAACTCACGCACCGCATCCACGGCCCGCTCGACCGTGGGCGCGTCGGCCAGCTGCGCGAGGGCAACGGCAGCTTCGTCATCCGCGCGCGGGGCGACGCGCGGGGCGGCGGGACTGGCGTGGTCCATGATCGCTCCTATCGGCGGCCGGCCGCGGTCCTTTGCCGATCGCCATCGACCCGGGCAAAAAGGCATCCGGCGGCGTGACACCGACGTTGGATACGCTGAGCGTCAATGCCTGAATCGGCCTTCGACTGCGTAGTCATCGGCTCCGGCCCCGGCGGTTACGTGGCCGCGATCCGCGCCGCCCAGCTCGGCATGAAGACGGCCGTGATCGAGCAGGACACGGTCGGCGGCCGCTGCCTGAACTACGCCTGCATCCCGGCCAAGGCCGTGCTCCGCGTCGCCGACGTGCTCACCGAGATCCGCGAGGCCGACGAATACGGGATCAAGGTCTCCGCACCCGAGGTCGACTACGCGGCGGTGAGCGCGCGGCGGATCAAGGTGATCACGACCCTGACCAGCGGCGTCTCCGGCCTGCTCAAGAAGAACAAGATCGAATTCATCGAGGGCGAGGGGAGCCTGGCCGGGCCGGGTCAGGTCAAGGTGGGCGAGAAGACGATCACCGCCAAGACGATCGTGCTCGCGGCCGGCTCGGTCAAGCGGCCGATCCCGGGAGCGGAGTTCGGGGGTCGGGTGATCGGCACCGAGGAGGCGTGGGCGCTCGAGGAGCTGCCCGCCTCGATGGCGGTGGTCGGAGCGGGGGCCTCGGGGGCGGAGATCGCTTCCGCGTACGCGCGCCTGGGCGTCGAGGTGATCCTGTTCGAGGCCCTGGACCGCGTGCTGCCCACCGAGGATGCCGACATCTCCAAGCTCGCCGAGCGGGGTCTCAAACGCCAGGGGATGACGATCCACACCGGGACGCTGGTCAAGGACATCGTCTCGGGCGAGAAGAGCGTCACCTACGCCTACGGTGACGAGAAGGGCGAGGCGGACTGGCTGGTCATCGCCGCCGGGCGCGGCCCCGACGTGGCGGCGCTCGGATTGCCAGACGCCGGGGTCAAGCTCGGCGAGAACGGTCTCGTGGCCGTCGACGGGGCGATGCGGACCAGCGCTGAGGGCGTGTACGCGATCGGCGATCTCGTACCCGGTCCGGCCCTGGCCCACAAGGCCTCTGACGAGGGCGTGATCGCGATCGAAGACGCGGCCGGGATGAGCACCCACCCGATCGAGTACGTCGATGTTCCGCGGGCGACGTTCTGCGCGCCCAACGTGGCGAGCTTCGGCCTGACCGAAGCCCAGGCCCGCGCGGCCGACCACGACGTCGTGGTCGGCAAGGTCCAATACGGGGGGGTCGGCGCGGGCACCGTCTGCGGAGACCGGGCCAGACTGGTGAAGATCGTCGGCGAGAAGCGCTACGGAGAACTGCTGGGCGGCCACATCATCGGCGCCAAGGCCACCGAGCTGATCCAGGAACTGGTCAACGCCCGGGCCCTGGAAGGTGGCTACTCCGAGGTGGCCCATCTGGTTCACGGACACCCCACGCTCTCCGAGGCGGTCATGGAAGCCGCCCGCGCCGCGGACGGCTGGTTGATCCACGGCTGAGCACGCCGGACGCCCGCTCGTGACGCCCGAGCAGCCTGTCTTCTACTACGACCTCGGCTCGGCCGAGTGCTATCTGATCGCCGAACGGATCGTCTCCGAGCTTGCCGTCATGCCGGAGTGGGAACCCGTGCTCGGCCGCTCCCTGGCCGTGGACAACGCCACCCCCGACCGCGAAGCGATCACCCGCGGCGCCCGGGTGGCCGGACTGCAACCATTGCGCTGGCCGGCCGTGTGGCCCCCGGACACCGAACTGGCGATGCTCACCGCGACCTACGCCAAGCGTGTCGGGCGGGCGGTCGCGTTCTCGCAGGCCGCCTTCCGCCAGGCCTTCGCCGGCGGTCGCGACCTCGCCGAGGAGGGCACCGTCCTGATCGCCGCCGCCGCCTGCGAGATGCACCCGACGGCGATCCTCAAGGGGATCGGATTGCGCTCGGTGACCGACGCCCTCGCCGCCGCCGGCGAGCGGGCCCGGGCGGCCGGCGTTACGGCGCTGCCCGCGATCGAGGTGGCCGGCGAGGTGTACGCCGGAACCGGCTGCCTGGAAGCGGCGCAGGCCGGCCCGACTGGGGCGCCGCGATGAAGGCCAATCGCGTCTTTCACCTGACCGTCACGCGCGAGGGGCGCGAGCCCGCCTTTTTGGCTGACCGGGGACGGCTGGACCGGATCGAGGTCGTGTCCGTGGAGGAGGGTGAGATCGTTCTCTACTGGGAGCTCGGAGCCAAGCAGGCCGCGCGCCTGCTCAAGGAGCTGCGCGAGGACCTGGTCGGTCTCGACGTCGACGCGTTTTTGGCTCGGTGGGACGGCGCCGACGTCACCGCCGACTGGCCCCTGTAGGCGGGTTCAGGTGCTCGCCACTCATGGCTGAGAAGCTCAAGGGCGATACCAAGGTGCTCGAGCCCTCGCGCGCCGAGCGCGCGATCGCACGTCGCACGGCCGAGACCCGGGCGACGGTCCCCGACCTCGAGCTCGGAGCCGAGGTCGACATCGCGCCGGCGCTCGCGGCCGCGGCCGACCAGGGCTGCTCGCTGGCCGCGGTGCTCGTCCGATCCTGTGCGCTGGCCCTGCGCGCGACGCCACGGGCCAACGCCGCCTACCGCGACGGACGCTATGAGCTCTACTCACGCGTGAACGTGGCCGTGACCGTGGCCACCGATGACGGCTACGCCAGCCCGACCCTGCTCGACGCCGACACCAAGCCGCTGCCGACCCTGGATGCGGAGCTGGCGCTGCTCACCGGTCGCGCCCGCACCGGCGAGCTGACCCCGCCGGAGCTGGCCGGCGCGACCTTCACGCTCACCGACCTCGGCCCCTGGGGGGTCGACCGGCCGGGCACCCTCGTCTCCGCGCCCCAGGCCGCGGCGCTCGCCGCCGGCGCGGTCCGTACCGTGCCCGTGGTCTCCAACGGAGCGGTCGTTCCCGGGCAGGTGCTGAGCCTGACGCTGGCCTGCGACAGCCGGATCCTGTTCGGGGTCCATGCCGCCCGCTTCCTGGCCAACGTCTGCGAGCAGCTCGCGGCTAGGCGCTGAACGACGGAGGCACCCCCACCACCGGTTGAGCGGGCCGGCCGGCCGGATCGGCTGCAGTGAAGTTGGGCAGCGACAAGGCGAAGACCGTCCCCCGGGGCGTGCTGGCGACCGTGCAGACGCCACCGTGCGCCTTGGCGATCGCGTCGACAATGGCCAGCCCGAGGCCGACCCCACCGGCCGAGCGGGTTCGGGCCGAGTCGGCCCGGGCAAAGCGGTCAAAGATGCGGTTCAGGGCCTCGTCGGGGACCCCGCAGCCCTCGTCCTGCACCTCGATCGCCACCCGTCCGGGCCCGTCGCGGCGGGCCCGCAACTCGATCCCAGCCTGGGGCAGCGAATACTTGACCGCGTTCTCGAGCAGTGCGTCGAGCGCCGAGCGCAATCGCTCCACGTCGACGATCAGCTGACCGGCGGCGAGCTCGCCCAGCCGCCACGTCCGGGGCGCCACTTCGGCCCAGCGCATGAAGACGTCTTCGAGCAGCGGCTCGAGCTCGACCGCCGTACTCTGGACGAAGTCCGGTTGGTCGGCGTTGGCCAGCAGCAGCAGGCGAGCCAGGATGGAGTCGATGCGGCCCAGCTCGTCGAGAGCGACGTCGACCTCGGAAGCTTCGAAGCCGTGGGAGCGCAGGAGCTCGAGGTGGCCGCGCGCGATCGTCATCGGGGTGCGCAGCTCGTGCGAGGCGTCGTGGACGAAGCGCTCCTGGCGCTCCAGCAGGGAGCGCCGCTCCTCGGCCCGGTGCTCGACGATCTCGAGCGCCTCGACGCGGCGCCGGGCGTGCCACACCATGGCCAGGAACATCGCCGCCATCAGCGGCACCTCGAAGAGCTCCCCCCACAGCTGGATCCCGCGGAAGGCGTCGACACCGATCGAGAAGCCGGTCATCGCCATGACGGTGGCGAGCACGATCAGCGTCGGCCCCAGCGCCCAGACGCGGAAGCCGTAGAGCAGGGTGAGGCTGATCCAGACAAAGTGGAAGGGGATTGTTTCCCACCCGGGCCAGGCGACCATCGCGGCGTAGTTGACGGCCGCGAACGACAGCCAGAGCACCTCCACCCGGTAGCGGCTTAGCTGCCCGCGCAGCCGGCCGGTACGCGGTGGCCCGGGCGCCGCGCGCCGGAGCGCAGCCCGGGAGCGGTGGGTCAGGGCCCCGCCGCTCACGCGGCGGCGCGATAGCCGGCGTTGCGGACCGTCTCGATCGGCGCGTCGGGCCCAAGCTGTCGCCGGAGCCGGCGAACGCACACGTCGACGACGTTGGAGCGCGGATCGAAGTCATAGCCCCACACCTCCGAGAGCAGACGCTGGCGGCTGATCACCTCACCCCCGTGGAGCATCAGGAAGTGCAGGAGCCGGAACTCGCGGTCAGACAGGTCGGCGATGACCTCGCCGACGCGGGCCTGGCGGCGGGTCAGGTCCAGCGCCAGGCGGCCCGAGCGCAGCACGGTGCCGTCGGCGCCGTGCATTCGGCGCAGCTGGACGCGCGCCCGCGCGAGCAGCTCGTCGAGCGAGAACGGCTTGTCCAGGTAGTCGACCGCACCCAGCTCAAAGCCGCGCAGCTTGGTGGCGATGTCCGTGCGGGCCGAGAGGATCAGCACGGGTAGCCCGGGGCGCAGGCGCTGGAGCTCGGACAGCACCTCGAGCCCGTCCCGCCCGGGCAACAGGAGGTCCAGGATCACGAATTCGTAGTCGCCGGCTACGGCTCGCTGGAGCCCGCATTCCCCGTCCTCGACAACGTCGACCTGAAAGCCCTCAGCCTCAAACGCCCGGGCCAGGAACGCCCGAATCCGAGCCTCGTCTTCGACAACAAGTATTCGCATCTCCTCTTACCTACAGCTTACGTTTCTTCACATGACTTGTAAATGACCGCGAAATGACATCGCGGTCATTTACTTGCCTTTCTGGGCTCGAGTTGTAAGTTTGCGCCGCCATTCGAGAGTGAGGGTGCAGATGAGCGGAGCGGCAAAGAGAGTCCTCGGGCTCGGGCTGGGCACGCTGGTGGTCGTGGTTGCGCTCGGCCTCTACGTCGGCCTGTACCTGACCAATGTCCCGGGTTCTTCGGCGGCCGTGAGCGGCGCGTCGGGCGAGCAGCTGTATCTGGGCACGGTCCCCGCCGCCGCCCTCACCGATCCCCACCCCACTTGGGTTTCCTACTACGCGGTGGACGTCAACAGCCGCCACTGGACCCACGTAACCACCTATACGCTGCCCGCCAACACCGAGGTCCACGTCACCATCTACAACTACGACGGGCAGTCGGGGCTTCGCAATCCCTATCTGGCCCAGTCTCAGGGGACGGTCGGCGGCGACTTTGGGCTGGACGGTAAGCCAACCCAGGTGGTGGACCCCGCCACCCCCTCTCACATCTTCGCGATCCCCCAGATGGGCGTGTCGGTCCCGGTCGTGGGGATCGCCGACACCGCCAAGAACCCGTGCAGCAACGCCCCGTGCTCGCTGAGCTACAGCCATACGACGACGACGTTCACGTTCAAGACGGGCAATCCGGGCCTGTATCGCTGGCAGTGCTTCGTGCCGTGCGCCGCCGGCTTCATCCAGGGCTTGGGCGGCCCGATGCAGACCGTCGGATACATGGACGGCTTCATCAAGGTCGTCTGACGAGGCCTGGGCATGGACAACGTCCATCACTTCCGCCGCGTCTCGGTGATCTGGCTGGTGGCCTCGATCGTCCTCACGCCGCTCGTAGTCCTCGTCGCCGCCCCCGGGCTACCGCCGGGTAACGGATCGGTGGAGGCCTCGGGGCAGGTGGTCGACAACACCGTCCTGCTCGGTGTCTCGACGCCGCTCGCGCTGGTCGTCCTGGTCTATTTCGTCTACGCGATGATCGCCTTCCGCGAGCGCGAGCCGGTCGGCACCGTCCTCGACGGGCCGCCGATCCGCGGCCATTCCGGGATTCAGACCACGTGGCTGGTCGTGACCACGGTCGCCGTGCTGTTCCTGGCCGGGTACGGCACGGCCCGGATGCTCACCGACGGCTCCGGCGGCGGTCAGGGGCCCAATCCGATCGCCAAGCCGACCGGCACGAGCCAGGCTCTGCAGGTCCAGGTGATCGCCCAACAGTGGAAGTTCACCTACCGCTGGCCGGGCTATGGCGGCGTTGAGACCAACCGCCTGATGCTCCCGGCCAACACGCTGGTCGCGTTCCACGTGACCTCGGTCGACGTGATCCATTCCTTCTGGGCCTACCAGCTGGCCGTCAAGGCCGACGCCAACCCGGGCGTGGACAACGTCGCCTACGTGACCACCAAGCAGCCGCTGACCTTCAACATCCACTGCGCTGAGCTGTGCGGCGTGTGGCACGGATACATGTTCGAGACCGGCCGGGTCGTCGCGCCCAGCGAGTTCGGAACCTGGATCAAGCAGCAACAGGCGCAGAACGCCCCCTCCACCAAGCAGCTGGGGCCCTATCAGAAGAAGTACTTCCCAGACCCCCAGAGGAGAGGTGGATGACCGCGATCGCGATGCCGGCCGGCCGGCAGCCCATGTGGCGCCGCCTGATTGGCTTCAACCTGCTGACCGGGATCATCGGCGCGATCCTCGGCTGGCTGATCGGTGACGTGATCGGCAACGCCATCCACGCCCCGAGCCTCGATTATTTCTCGGCGCAGGCCGGCCAGAACGACATCTCGGTGTTGCTCGGCTACCTGTTCGGCGTGATCGGCTTCCTGGTCGGCCTAGGCTTCGCCAATTACCCGGTGCGGCGGATGCTCGGCCATCCGCCGACGCTCGCCGAGCACGAGTCCGAGGGCGAGGGCGTTGGACGCTATTTCCGGCTCTGCACCGACCACAAGGTGGTCGCGATCCAGTACATCGTCGGGATCGGCGTGTTCTTCTTCGTCGGCGGAATCAACGCGATGCTGATCCGCACCGAGCTGCTGCAGCCCAACGTCCACGTGTTCGGGGCCAACCAGTACCTGACCCTGGTCGGCATGCACGGCGCGATGATGATGGGGATGATGACCTCGGGGGTGCTCGGCCCGTTCGCCAACTGGCTGGTCCCGCTGATGATCGGGACCCGGCGGATGGCCTTCCCGCGCATCGAGTCCTTCACCTTCTGGCTGCTGATGGCCGCGGGGGTCGTCCTGGTCACGACGATCTTCTTCGGCGGCTTTCAGACCGGCTGGACCGGCTATCAGCCGCTCGGTGACCAGGGCACCGCCGGGTACGACGCCTACATCGGCTTCTTCGCCCTGGTCGGGGTCTCGATGTGCCTGCTGGGCTTCAACCTGCTGGCCACGATCATCACCATGCGAGCCCCGGGGATGACCTGGTCGCGGCTGCCGATCTTCGTCTGGAGCGTGATCGCGACGGCGCTGCTGATGATGCTGGCGGCGCCGATGTTGATCGCCGCGCTGCTCATGGGGGCGCTTGACCGCACCGTCCAGACCGCCTTCTACGTAGCCGGCAACGGGGGCAGCGGCTACCTGTTCCAGAATCTGTTCTGGGTCTTCGGACACCCCGAGGTCTACATCGTCGCGCTGCCCGGGTTCGGAATCGTGCTCGAGCTGCTTCCGGTCTTCGCCCGCAAGCCGCTGTGGGGCTACCGGCTCGGCGTGGCCGGCATCCTCGGTGTGGCCGTGCTCAGCTTCTTCGTCTGGCAGCACCACCTGTTCGTGAGCGGTATCAACGCCGATCTGCGCCCGTTCTACATGTTCTCCACCGAGCTGATCTCGCTGCCCACCGGGTTCATCTTCCTGTGTGCGATGGGGACGCTCTGGCGCGGGCGAATACGGTTCACGGTGCCGATGCTGTTCTGCCTGGGCTGGGTGTTCAACTTCCTGATCGGCGGCATCTCGGGCGTGTTTTTGTCAGATGTCCCCAGTGACGTGACCACCCACGGCAGCTTCTTCTCGATGGCCCACTTCCACTACACGATCATGGGCGGCTTGGTCTTCACGCTGTTCGCGGCGATCTACTACTGGGGCCCGAAGATGATCGGTTTCAGGTTCAACGAGACGCTCGCCAAGCTGCACTTCTGGTCGCTGTTCATCGCCTTCAACTCGACCTTCATGCCGCTCTTCGCCCTGGGGATCCTCGGACAGCCCCGCCGGGTGGTCAGCTACTCGGCCAACCTCCAGGGCCTCAACGTCTGGGTCTCGGTCTCGGCCTTCGTGATCGGACTCTCGATGCTCATCTTCCTGGTCAACCTGTTCTATTCGATGCTGATCAAGCGCGAACCGTTCGAGGACAACCCGTGGAACTCCAAATCGGCTGAGTGGCAACTGCCCACCCCGGTCCCGGTCCACGACTTCGACCGTTTCCCGGTCTTTGACGAGGACCCCTATCCCTACGGCGTGCAGACGCCCGGCACGCCTGTGCTGCACCCGGCCGGAAGCGGGGCATAGCCATGGAAGGCTCTGCATCGGCACCCACCCATCCCGCGATCGAGCTCGAGCCGCCCGAGTGGCAGTCGCGCGCGATGTGGGTCAGCGCCCGCCAGCTGTGCGGCGCGGGCGCGTTCTTCTTCGTCGCCTTCGTGTTCGCGTACTTCTACCTGCGCTCGCTGGACACCAACAACGACTGGAAGATCGGCCACAACATCAATCCCTCGATCGGGCTGGGCGTGGTGATCGTCGTCGTCCTGGTCATCAGCGCCATGGCCATGCGCGCGGCTTCGCTCAAGCCCGAGCTGACCGTCGCGGCGGGCAGCGCCGCGGTGGGCCTGGCGCTGCTCGCGATCGTGCTCCAGGTGATCGAATGGACCACGCTGGGCTTCGGTCCGGCCAGCGGCGGCTACGCCAGCGTCTACATCGGATGGACGGGCTGCTACACGGTCTTCATGCTGCTCATGGTCTACTGGATGGAGACCCAGGTCGCGACCGCGTGGCGGCGGCGCAAGCTGGGCGTCGAGCCGACTCCGGCCCAGGTGCTGAGCGATTCGGCCACCGCCGCGGCTGGGATCAAGGCGTGCTCGTTCGTGTGGACGTTCTACGTCCTCAACGGCGGGCTCGCGTTCGTGCTCCTCTACCTGTTGTAGTAGTGCCCGTGCTCGCGTCCCACTGGGGTTGGCCGGCGTGAGCTGGCACGGCTGGTCGGTCGGGCCGGCGCTCGCCTACGTGGCGGTGGCGGCGCTGCTGTACTGGTCCGGAGGACGGGCCTACCGTCGCGAGGACCAATCGCGGCGGCACGCCGCGGCCTTTGCGGGTGGCCTGCTGACGATCGTGATCGCCCTGGACTCGCCGCTGGACGGCTACGCCGACACCCTGTTCTGGGCGCACATGAGCCAGCACATCCTGCTCCTCACCGTGGCGCCGCCCCTGATCCTGTTCGGGCGCCCATGGCCGCGGATGTGGCGGGCGCTGCCCCGGCGCTCCCGGGCTGAGATCGGCCGCACCCTGGCCCGCGGCCGATGGACCGGGCCGGTGCGGGCGCTGGCCCGCCCGATCCCCGCCTTCGTGCTCTTCAACGCCACGATCATCGCCTGGCACATCCCTGCCGCCTACGATGCCACCCTGAGCTCGGGCGGCGTCCACGACCTCGAGCACGCCATGTTCTTCTTCATCGGCCTGTTGTTCTGGGCCCGGGTGATCGATCCGGGACCGCTACGGCCGCGCCTTGCGTGGCCGGGGCGGATCGCCTACGTGCTCGGCGCGATGATCATCGGCTGGGTGATCGCGATCACGCTGGTCCTCGTCCCCGAGCCGATCTACTCCCATTACGCCCTGCTCACCCACCGTCCCGGCGGGATCTCCGCCCTGGCCGATCAGCAGCTGGCCGCCGGGATCATGTGGGTGCCCGGCTCACTCGCCTACGGGATCGCGATGATCTTCGGCTTCTACCGCTGGCTCGAACCCGACAGTGCATCCACCCCGCGCCAGCGGGCGCTCACCACCTGAGGAGGACTGATGATTCCGTTGGCCGACAACTTCCTGGCCGGTTCGGTGCTGTCGCTGGTCTTGCCGGTCGGGCTGCTGATCGCGATCGTGGTCTGGTACCTGATCGCCGTCCGTCATGTACCCCAGGACACGCCCGAGTCCTCGTCGACCCTGCCCCCCGCCGAGGTCGTCGCCGCCGCCGGCGAGGCGGCCGTCGAGGAGATCACTCCGACCGGCCCGCAGCCCCCCCAGGCCTGATGGACGCCGGCGCCGGACTGCCCGTAGCTGCGCCCCCGGCGCTGATCGGGTCAGCGACCCGGACGACCCGGGCGACCCAGGCGACCCAGGCGACGCTGCGCGATTACGTGACGCTGACCAAGCCGCGGATCATGTCCCTGCTGGTGCTCACGGCGGTATGCGCGATGATCGCCGCGGCGGGCGGAGATCCCGGGCTCGGGCCGCTGCTGGCGCTGGTCGTCGGCGGCGGCTTGGCCTGCGGTGGGGCGAGCGCGCTGAACCACGTCCTGGACCGCGACATCGACCGGCTGATGGGGCCCCGGACCGCGTCGCGGCCGGTGGCCGCGGGAAGTATCTCCCCTCGGCGGGCGACGGCCTTCGGCCTCACCCTGAGCGCGCTGTCGTTCCTGCTCCTGGCCGCGGTCACCAACCTGCTGGCGGCTGGCCTGGCCGTTTCCGGTGGCGCCTTCTACGTGCTCGTCTACACGCTCTGGCTCAAGCGCCGCACGACCCAGAACATCGTCATCGGGGGAGCCGCCGGGGCGATCCCACCGCTCGCGGGCTGGGCGGCGGCCCACGGGCACCTCGGTCTCGGCGCGCTGTTTCTGTTCGTCACCGTGCTCCTGTGGACACCTCCCCACTTCTGGGCGCTGGCCCTGCTCCTCGCCCCCCATTACGAGGCGGCCTCGGTCCCGATGATGCCGGTGGTGCGGGGGGCCGCAGCCACGGCGCGCCAGGTCCTCGTCTACACGGTGGTCCTCGGCGCGGCGACGCTGGTACCGGTGCTGACCGGCACCTTCGGGATCCTCTACCTGCTCGCGGCGCTGGCCCTGAACGCGAGCTTCTGCGTGCTGGCCTGGCGGGTGTGGCAGCAGCCGAGTGCCAAGCGGGCCGCCGTACTCTTTCACTATTCGCTGCTCTACCTCGCCCTGCTGTTCGTGGCCGTCGCCGTCGACGCCGCGGTGCGCTGAACACCGCCTAGGAGGGTTCGTGCTGGAGCACGCGAATGTCGTGAGCCAGGCCTTCGGGGGTGAGCTCGTCCGCGGCGAAGCCGATCCGCTCGAGACCGTGCTTGTCGATCAGGATCACGAACGTCGAGTGATCGACCTTGGGGGTCACCGGCAACACGGCGTAGGCGTGCCAGATCGGGCGTATGACCGGCTCGGGCCCGGTGACGAAGGCCAGCCGGCCGGTCATCTCGTGCCTGGCCAAGAACGCCCGGCGGCGGGCGGCGGTGTCCTCGGCCGGGTCGGCGCTGACCCCGATCGCCTCGACGCCGCGCCCGTTGTCGGGCAGGAGGTTTAGCGCCCCCTTGATCTGCTCGACCATGAACGGGCACGTGTCGTGACAGAGCGAGTGGATGAAGGTCAGCACAACGACGTGTCCGCGGTACGCCGACAGGGTGACCCGACGGCCGCTGACGTCACGGAGGGTGAAGTTGTGGGCCTGCACTCCCGGCGGCATCGTCGGCCCGGCGAACCGCGACGGCTTGGGAGTCTGGGCGGAGCCACGGTGGCCGACCAGCACGAACACAATCGCGCCCACGAGCACGACCAGCAAGACCATCAACACCCGCTGCACCTTGGTGCTTGCCGCCATGGCATCAGATTTTCGCATGAATGAGGCCGAGCGGCTGGCCTCGAGCCTGAGGTCAGTGGTGCCCGACCAGCGCGTCCTGGACGCTTTGGCTCGAACGCCGCGCGAGCGCTTCGTGCTCGCCGAGGATCGCGCTCGCGCCTACGAGAACATCGCCCTGCCGATCGGCTGCGGGCAGACGATCTCCCAGCCGGTGGTGGTGGCGCGGATGCTCGAGCTGCTCGAGCTCACCGCGTCTGACCGGGTGCTCGACGTCGGGACCGGCTCGGGCTACCACGCGGCGGTCCTAGCCCGACTGTGCCGCCACGTCTGGACCGTCGAGCGTCACGCCGAGCTCGCCTCGGCGGCCGCGAACACGCTCGCCGAGCTCGGCCTGGAGAACGTGACCTGCCTGTGCGGCGACGGTCGGGTCGGCCTGCCCAACCAGGCGCCCTTTGACGCCATCAACGTCGCGGCCGCCGCGGGCGCGGTGGTGCCCCCGGAGCTCGAGGCCCAGCTCGCCCTTGGCGGCCGCCTGGTGGCGCCGATCGGCTGGCCTGATCAGCACCTGACCCGAGTCCGCCGCGGCACCGGCGGCGTGCATCGCGAACGGCTGGACCCGGTCAGGTTTGTGCCGCTCGTGCCCGGCGCGGAGCCGTGACGACGAGCCGCTCCTGCATGACGCGCACCGCCACCGGGCTCTCGTCGATCAGCACAAAGCGCCGCCCCAGCTCCTGGCAGACGGCGCCCAGCGTGCCCGAGCCGGCGAACGGGTCCAGGCACCAGCCCCCCGGGCGCGCGGATGCGGCGACCAGGCGCCGCAGCACGCCCTCCGGCTTCTGGGTCGGGTAGCCGGTCTTCTCAGCCCCGTTGGTGGGCACGATCGTGTGAAACCAGACGTCGGTGGGCCGCTTGCCCCGGGCCGCCTTCTCGGCGCCGACCAGCCCCGGAGCCATGTACGGCTCGCGGTCGACCGCATCGGCGTCGAAATGATGGGCCCCGGGCGTGCGGACGTAGGCCAGGATCGTGTCGTGCTTGGCCGGCCAGCGACGGCGCGGCTTGGCGCCGTAGTCATAGGCCCAGATCAGTTCGTTGAGGAACGCGTCCCGGCCGAAGATCTCGTCCAGCAGGAGCTTGCAGTAATGCGCCTCGCGGTAGTCGATGTGGAAGTAGAGCGTTCCGTGCGCCGCGAGCAGCTCCCGGGCTCGGGCCAGTCGGGGCTCCAGGAAGCCCAGATAGTCGCCAAACGCGTCGTCGTAGCTGAGTGACTGCAGCAGCTGGGTCCGGTAGCGCCGGCCCCCGAACCCGAGCCGGGCCGACTGCGGATCCTCAGTCGCGGCCAGCGTGCGCCGGACCTGGGCGCGACCGGTGTTGAACGGAGGGTCGAGGTACACGAGATCGAACTGACCCTCGGGCAGGCGGCGCAGCGCAGTCGCGTTGTCGCCGGCCAGGATCAGGTCATCATCAAGCACCACCGGTTCGTGCACCGATTGGGATCGCATAGGTCGGCAACGTACCGTCATCGGCGGCGGTCAGCTGGCTGTAAAGGCCGCGTGGCGAATCGTGAGAAGGTTCTGAGAACCGCTAGGATCTGACCCGGTGGCCTCTGACCTCTACACCCGTCTGCGGCTTTCGGCCCTTGCGCGGAGGATCACGCGCTACGCGATTGGATCGGTCCTCGCGTTGCTGACCAGCGTGGTCGTATTCGCGATCCTCTACGTGCTCCACGTGGGCACGACGGCGTGCTCTATCGCGGCGTTTGTGGCCGGTGCCCTGCCGAACTGGATCCTCAACCGCCGCTGGGCCTGGAAGATCCGCGGGAAGGTCAACTTCTGGCGCGAGGTCGTCGCCTACGTCGTGATCTCGGTCCTGGTCCTGATCGCCTCATCGGCCGCCACCGGCTGGACCCAGGACCGGGTCCTGGGGATCGCGCCTGGTCACGGGATCCGCGTGATCCTCGTGACCGCCTCCTACGTCGCGGTCCAAGCTTTCTTCTTCGCCGCCAAGTTCCTGGTCTACGAGCACTGGGTGTTCGCGGGGCGCTCGCGCGTCCGGGCGGCTTTGCGATCGCGCCACCAGGTGTGGACTGCGGCGCGCGCGAACCGGACGCCGTAGCCGAAGTTCCCACCCTTCTTGGTTTTGGTGGCGTGCTGCCCGCGGTCGCGCATCGTGGTCGGGACCTCGGCCAGCCGGTAGCCGTGCAGGGCGGCTGAGATCATCAGCTCCGACGCCTGGTACTGGGGCTGCTCGAGGACGACCGCGGCCGTCACCTCGGAGCGCATCGCGCGCAGACCGCAGGCCGGGTCGGTGATCCGGTGGCGGACAAGCAGGCTGATCAGGGCTCCGAACACGATCACACCGGCGTGGCGGGTGGTGTCGGTGGTCAGCTCTGAGCCCAGCCGCCGCGAGCCGGAGACGAAGTCGGCCCGACCGCTGAGGATCGGCTCGATCACCCCCGCGATCTCCTTGGCCTCGTATTGGCCGTCGGCATCGATGGTCACGATCACCTGAGCCCCGCGGGCGCGGGCCAGCCAGTAGCCGAGCCGCAGCGCCGCGCCCTGACCCCGGTTGACCGGGACGTCACAGACCAGCGCCCCCGCCTCCCGCGCCCGGTCGACGGTGGCGTCCTGGGCCCCGTCGGCCACGACGATCGTTTCGCTGCGCAGTCCCGCGGCCTCACTGGGGATCCCAGCGATCACGTCGGCGACGGTCGGCTCCTCGTTGTAGGCCGGGATGACCACGGCCAGCGGGGCCCCGGCGCCGGCCGGGTGGGCGGCCAGAAAGGCCTCGGCGGCCGATCGCTCGGCCGGCTCGAGGCGCGCGTACTCCGCGACCGTCACAGATCGATCGGGGTTGGTGAGGGTCACGCCGCGGGGGCCTTGACCTCGGCCGTGGACCACTCCTCCCAGACGGCGACGAGACCGTCGGCCAGGGCCGGGAAGCGCGGGGACCACCCGGCCGCGTGGGCGCGACTGGGGTCGACGATCACGGCCGGCATCTCGCCGGCCTTGGCCGGTCCGTGGCGGACGGGCAGCTGCGCCCCGCTGACCGCGCGGACCGCCGCCACCACCTCGTGCACCGAGAGCGAGGTGCCCGAACCGATCACCATCGGCCCCGTCCATGCCTCGCTGGTCAGGCCGAGGCGCATCGCCGAGACCACATCCGAGACATGAACGTAGTCGCGCACCTGGGTCCCGTCGCCGTAGATCTCAAACGTCGTGCCGAGCCGGATCGCGCGCATCAGCCGGGCGACAATGCTGTCCTTGGCCTGCATCCCCGGACCGTAGACATTGGTCAGCCGGACGCAGGCGCAGCGCAGTCCGTAGGACGCCGTGTAGGCCGACATCAGCATCTCGCCGGCGGCCTTGGTCGAGCCGTAGGGCGTGAGCGGGCACAGGCTCGCGGCCTCGGAAATCTTCGGCGCCTGCATCGGGCCGGTCACGGCGTTGGTGGAGGCGAAGGAGAGCGAGGTCGCCCCCGCCTTGCGTCCTGCCTCGAGCAGCGCGGCGGTCCCGGCCACGTTGGTCCGAAAGGTGAGCTCGGGCTGCTCGAGTGAGCGCAGGACCGAGGTGACCGCAGCGAGATGGACGATGGAATCAAAGCCGCCGGCGAAGGCGGCCTCGAGGACCGCCGGGTCGGCGATGTCGCCGATCACCACGTCGACCGAGGGGTCAGCGTGCGGTTGCAGGTCCACGACGCGGACCTGGGCCTCGGCGGCGGCCAGTTCGGAGACCACGTGGCGGCCGATGAAACCCGAGCCGCCGGTGACCAGGACACGACGCCCGGCCAGCGACGGGGTAGCGGGGGCGGGGGCGCTCACGTCGCGCCCGACAATATCCGATACCTTCGGCCCACCGGTGTCGGAGCCATTGTCTCGCCTCGCTCATCGCCTGCGCTGGCCGCTCGGGGCGCTGGCCCTGCTGGCCGTCTCGGCTCTGCTCGTGGCGGCAGCGCGGGTCCGGCCCGGGTATGACCCCTACGGGTGGCTGGTGTGGGGCCATCTCACCCTCCACGGCAAGCTCGATACCAATGGGGCGCCCTCCTGGAAGCCGCTCCCCTACCTGTTCACGCTGCCCTACGCCCTGGCCGGCCGAGACGCCGTGTACCTGTGGATGACCACCGCCTTCGCGATTTCGCTGAGCGGGATGGTGTTCGCGTGGCGAGTCGCCTTCTGGCTCGTCGGCGCGCCGGCGCAGCGCCGGTACGCGGCCTACGCCGCCGGACTCGTCGCTGCCCTCGCCGTGGCCGGGATCAGCCAGTACCCGCACTCGGTCCTCAGTGCCGAGTCCGACACGATGATCGTCGCCCTGTGTCTCGCCGCCGTGGACTGCATGCTCTGCCGGCGCTATCGGTGGGCGTTCTGGCTGTGGTGGTTGGCGGCGCTCGGCCGGCCCGAGGCCTGGGCGCTGCTGGCCATGTACGTCCTGTGGGCGTGGTGGCAGGTCCCGGCCCTGCGCTGGCCGATGGTGGCCGGCGTCGCGCTCGTGCCGCTGCTCTGGTTCGGGATCCCCGCCCTGACCTCCAAGAGCGTGTTCTCACCCGCCGCCCTGGCCGAGAACTCCCCCCGGGCGCTGCACGGCAACAAGATCACCGGCACGTTCGGACGCTTTCTCGCCCTCAATGCCCCCTCGATCAAGATCACCGCGCTCATCGCGGTGATCGTGGCCACGCTCCGGCGTGACCGTCGCGTGCTGGCCCTCGCCGCCGGCGTGCTGGTGTGGGTGGCGGTCGAGATCGCGTTCGCGCTGCACGGGTGGTCAGCTGTCCCCCGGTACGTCTACGAGGCCGGCGCCGGCCTCGGCGTACTGGCCGGTGTGTTCGTCGGCCGCGCGATCCTCGACGCCACCCGCGTGCTCGAGTGGCTGCGGGTGCGGGTCTCGCCGCGGCTGGCGGGCTTGGCCTCGCTGGTCGTCCTGGCCGGCTTCGCCCTCTCGCTGGCGTCGACCGCGCGCTCGCGGGTCGTCTATGAGCAGCAGGACCTGTCCGGACAGCGGACGCGGGCGAGCGAGATCAAGCTGCTGGACCGCGTCGTGCATCGTCTCGGTGCGGCCCGGATCCTGGCCTGCGGGCACCCCAACATCGGGATCGGCTGGCAGAGCGCGCTGGCCTGGGATCTCGGCACCAACGTCGGCGTGCTCTTCTAC
>JBPCIY010000065.1:0-69425 GCA_051005855.1 Solirubrobacteraceae bacterium
ACGGCTGCAGCCCGTAGCCGAGGTGCTCCTTGGTGGCGACGTGGCGCAGGTCAACGCAGCCGCGCGGCACGCCGGCGGGAGTGCCGACGATGTTCAGCTTCCCGAACTGGGTAAAGAGCGCGAGCACGTCCTCGGCGTCGATCGCCTGCTCGCTCCAGACCAGCGTCTGCCCGTCGAGTCTGCGGGCATCCAACTCGCTGGCTGCGCGGTCTAGCCGGTCGATGTTGTCGCGACCGAAGGTGGGACAGACGTCGACCCCATCCGTGATCTCATCGGCGCCGCGCAGCACCCGGGCAAGTCCTCCGATCAGCACGTATGTGACACGCTTGCGTTCCAGCGCCGAGATGATCGCTCGCGGGTCAAAGGACGGATCCTGGCTTGCCATCACCGGTCCCTTCCACCGGAAGCACGCTCGAGCATGGAGTCCAGACGCCGTTCGGGCGATAGTTGCTGAAGCTCGGTCAGCCGCTCGTCCTTCACCGGCCGCAGCGGCGAGAGCTCGAGCGGGAGGTCAAACCCGCATGCGCGGACCAGCTCCACCAGCGTGTCCAGGCTCGGAGCGACGGCCCCCGCTTCCCACCGGCCGATCTGAACTCGGTCCTTGCCCGTTCGATCGGCGAGGGCGATCTGACTCAGGCCGGCGCGCAGCCGGGCCTCGCGTAACAGCGCGGCGCTCTTCACGGTGTCCGGACGCACAAGCGCAGTGTAGCCCGTCGTAGGGCGTGATACTATGCGTGAAACAAATCTGCCTCACTGAGCAACTCTATGGGCCGCCTGCAGCCGCACCGAACGACTTGGACTCCTGGACCACGATCCATGATCGTCCCGACCTCACGCGACACTGCAGTGCGGCCCGACTACAGTCAGGCCTCCGGACACTTGCTCTCGATCAAGGAGATCGCCAGCGCATGCCAGCTGTCCGAGAAGGCCGTGCGGCGCGCGATCGACGACGGAGAGCTACGCGCAATGAAGCTGCGCTCGCGCCTGCGCGTCACACCCGAGGACTTCGAGGCGTGGATCGCATCGAGCCGCCGCAACAGCCGCAGGGCCACGCTCGATCCGCGCCCGCTAAGGGCTCGTCGGGCGCCGGCCGGGACCTTCCGCGCTCTGATTCGCTCTGACGCCGAAGGCGGAGCCGGACGGGTGAGCGTCGAGAAGGTTCAGCGGGCAGGCGGCGACGTGTGGCGTGTGCGTTGGCGCGACGCTCAGAGTCGCCCGCGCTCGCGCGTCGTCGGACGAAAGCGTGACGCCCAGGCGCTCGACGCCGAGCTCAAGCGCGCGAAACGCCTCGGTGCGACTGCACCGGTCGAGAACAGCCGCGAAACGCTCGCCGAGTTCGCGAAAGTCTGGTGGCACCGTCATGCCGTGCCCAACCTGCAACGCCACACACTCGAGTCGTACGCGTCAGTCCTCGATGTCCACATCATTCCCAGGCTCGGGAACGTGCGACTAGGGGCCCTTACGCCCGAGCGGATCGGCGAGCTGCGTGCCGAGATGGCGGCTGCTGGCGTGGGCGAGCCGACAACCCGCAAGGCGCTCGTGGTGCTCCAGGGCATCCTGGAGCGCGCCGTCGAGTGGCGCCGTCTCGACTCCAACCCGGCCCGCGCGATCCGAAAGCCGAGCCAACGGCGGACGCGTGTCGTGCGCCCGCTCGTGCCACAAACAGTCGAGGCGATGCGCGCCCACCTGATCGAAGTAAGGCGCCAGCTCGACGCGACGCTCGTCGCCGTCCTCGCCTACGCCGGCCTGCGTCCAGGGGAAGCGCTCGGCCTCCGGTGGCACGACATCGGCGAACGCACGATCCTTGTCGAACGCTCGGTCGCATTCGGACAGCTCAAGTCGACCAAGACCGCGAGCACCCGCACCGTGCGGCTGCTGGCACCGCTCGCAGAGGACCTCGTCAGTTGGCAGGCGGTCACGCTGCGTCGGTCTCCCACTGATCTCATCTTCCCCTCTCCGGACGGCTCTCCCTGGAGCCGTGACCGTGCCAGCAACTGGCGCGAGCACACGTTCCGCGAAGCCGCCAGCGCGGCCGGCGTGCCAAAGACACGTCCCTACGACCTCCGTCACAGCTTTGTCAGCCTCCTCATCGCCCAGGGCGCGAGCGTCGTCGACGTCGCCCGCCAGGCCGGCCACGCGCCGACCATGACGCTGAGCACCTACGCGCACCTCTTCGACGACTTTGACGGCGGCGAGCGGCGCTCCGCCGAGGAGCTCATCCGAGCGGCCCGGGCGTTCGAGCGTGTCCCAGAAGTGTCCGTTTTGTGTCCGGATGCCGATCGCCCCGCAACCGCCGACTCACAAAATCACTGCAAATCGCTAGAGCCCGCCTTCGGACTTGAACCGAAAACCTCTTCATTACAAGTGAAGTGCTCTACCAATTGAGCTAGGCGGGCGCGGATTCAGTTTCTCACGATTTCGGTCTGATCCGCGACGTCTAAGTCACGCCGGAAAACAGTGTGCGTGAGCGGTGGACGGATGTCGTAAGCAGGCTACGATGGCTGCAGACGGCCACGAAAGGGCCCGACAGGCAAGGTAATGACTTCACTCAGCCTTTCCCCAGATGCGGTCACCGTTCTTGGTCTCGCCGGCTCCGCTCTCCCCTTCGCGGGCTCTATCGATGACGAGGTCGAGCGCTGGCTGCGGCCCCTGCGACTGTACGGCGAATCGGGCCGCGCGCTGCAGGCCCTCGGCATCGGCGAGGCCCCGCTCGACGCGTCCAAGCGCGTCCCGTCAGGCCCCACCGCCGCGTCGCCCGACGCGGTGCTGCACGACGTCACCACCGCCGCCACCCGCATCGCCGGTGAGCGTGGCGCGACCACGGTCGGCACATCGGACATCCTGATGGCGGTCATGGCGCACTACGGCAACGCGTTTGAGAGCGCGTTGCGCTGCCGGTCCAGCGACACCGAAGAGCTGATCGCCGCGCTGGCCGAGCGGACCCATTCCGCCTGCTAGTTGGGCTGACCGAAACGGCCAGACCCACTGGCCGGGCTCAGGCCTTGAGCCGCTCGTAGTTGAGGCGCAGCAGCCGGATCACGTCCTGAACGTCGGACTGATCCGCGATCCGACGGGCCGCCGGTCCCACCCGATCCGGAAAGACCGGGTGGTAAATGATCCGGCCCGCGGCAAAGAGCTCGGCCCAGACCGGCTTGGGGAATGAGAAGTGCGCTGAACGGTCGCCGTGCAGGTGGCCGATCTCGCGCCGGCCGACCCGGAAGGCGAACTCGCCCCGCCGGCCGGTACCGGACTGGATGCCGGGCCAGGACTCGACCTCGGCGATGATCTGCTCGCTGGCGCTCGGGGCTTGGACGGAGGTCATGGCCACTCCTTTTTGATCAGACGGAGGATCCATGCATCTTCCGCTTCTCGCCGCCCAGGTGCCATGTGCAATTGGTCCTAGGACCGGATTCACAAATTTGGCGGGCGCCTCGCGGCGTCAGAGCCGGTTAGGGGTCGCGCTCAGAGCTCGGCTCTCGCCGCCCGCGCCGCTTCGGGCAGGAGGCCACGGTCGGCCGCCGAAGCCTCTCGACGTGTCGCCAAGGTGGCGATCGTGCTGACCAAGGTGGTCGGCACCATGTGGTGCTTCTACGGGTTCAACGCAATCGCCCTGATCAGCCTGCCGTCGGCGGTGCACACCGGGCAGCTGACGGTCATCATCAACTGGGTCTCCTCCAACTGGATCCAGCTGATCCTGCTGCCCGCCCTGATGGTGGGTCAGAACGTGCAGTCAGCCGCCGCTGATGCTCGCGCGGTCAAGACCTTTGAGGAACCGAGAAGATCCTCGACCGGCTCGACACCCGGACCGCCGGCGGGATCCGGACATCCTCGAGTCGGTCGAGTCCCTCAAGCGCTGACCGTGGCTCCGCGGTCGGGTGTTGGCCGGCTCCGGGTCGACCGCTGAGCTACTGAACGGGTTCGGCCTCGAGCTTCTCCGGGGCGGTCGCCTCGGGCTCGGGGAGCATCGGGCCGCTTCCGGCTGGATCCACGACGTCGTACTCGAAGAACTCGTAACGCCCGGCGAGCACCGACTGCGCGAGCTGGTACTGGTCATCGTCGTCGTTGGCCCACAGGTCGTGGAACAGGCCGTCGGCGCGACGGCGGGCCTGAGCGCAGAACAGGTTGGCCAGCTCGTAGACGGCGTCCTTGTGCTCCGCGTCCTTCTGGCCCAGCGTCGACGCGTAAACGCACGCGCAGGCGATCGCGTAGAGCTCGGCCCCGATGTCGACGATTCGGCCCAGAAGCGCGCCCTTCTCTTCGAGCTTGGCCTGGTAGCGGCCCATGGCGTAGAACGTCGAGCGGGCCAGCTTGCGCGAGGAGCGTTCGGCGTAGCGCAGGTGCCTGGCCAGGTCACCGAACTCGTCAAACGAGCTCGGGCTCTGGCCCTTGCCGACCGTCAGCGAGGGGAACCACTTGGCGTAGAAGGCGCCGGCTTTGACCCCCAGCTTGAGCTTCTCGCTGATCCCGCCGTCCCCGAGCACGATGTCGCCGGCGATCTGGAGGTGCTGATCGACGGCCTCACGGGCGATCAGCAGGTGCATGATCTCCGTCGAGCCCTCGAAGATGCGGTTGATCCGCATGTCGCGCAGCATCTGCTCGGCCGGCACCGGCTTCTCACCGCGAGCGGCCAACGACTTGGCGGTCTCATAGCCACGGCCCCCGCGGACCTGGACCATGGTGTCCACCGCCTCCCAAGCGCGCTCAGAGCCGTAGAGCTTGGCGATCGCCGCCTCGATGCGGAAGTCGCGCCGCTTGTCGTCGGCCAGCCGAGAGGAAACGTCGACCAGGGCCTCGAGTCCGAACGCGGTTCCCGCGATGAAGGCGATCTTCTGCGCCACCGGGTCGTGCTTGCCGAGTGGCTGACCCCACTGCTTGCGCTCATTGGCCCACTGCCGGACGATCCGCAAGGAGTACTTGCTCGCCCCGACGCAGATCGCCGGAAGTGACAGGCGCCCCGTGTTGAGCGTGCCGAGAGCGATCCGCAGGCCCTTGCCCTCGCCCACGATGACGTTCTCGTTGGGGACGAACACGTCCTTGAACTCGGTCACCGAGTTCTCGATCCCCCGCAGGCCCATGAACTCGTTGCGGTGCTTGACCGTGACCCCTTCGGTGTCCATCGGGCAGATGAAGGCCGTGATCCCACCCTTGGACCCCTCCCGCTTGGGCACGACGGCCATCACCACCACGACATCGGCGATCACGCCGTTGGTCGCCCACAGCTTGGTGCCGTTGATCCGGTAGCCGGATCCGTCCTCGGTCGGGACGGCCGTGGCCGACATCCGGGCCGGGTCAGAGCCCACATCGGGCTCGGTCAGCAGGAAGGCCGAGATGTGATCCTTGGCCACCTTGGGCAGCCATTCCTGCTTTTGCGCCTCGGAGCCGAAGGTCTTCAGCGGCTCGGGCAGGCCGATCGACTGATGCGCTGAAAGCAGGGTCGAGATCGCGGCGTGCCAGGTACCGGCCAGCGACAGGGCGCGGTTGTAATAGACCTGAGTCAGGCCGAGACCGCCGTACTGCTTGGGAATCTTCATGCCCAGCGCACCGAGATCCTTGAGGCCCTTGATCAGATCGTCGCCGAGCTTGCCGGACTCCTCGATTTCGAGCGGATCGACGCGCTCGGTCAGGAAGGCCCGCAAGCGGGTGAGGAACTCCTCGCCCTCGCGGATCTGGTCTGGATCAGCCTGGGGCTGGGGGTGGATCAGTTCCAGGGAAAAATTCCCGAGGTACATCTCGCGGCCGAAGCTGGGCTGCTTCCACTCGGTCTCGCGGCTCGCCTCGGCGACCTGCTTGGACTCTTGGTACGAAGGATTGTTCGATGGCATGCATCAATTCATACCCGGCCGGTCAAGCTCTTGCACTGCGGTCGGACACAAACCCGGCGTCGTTTCGTCGGTGTCGACCCCGAGCGTCCTCGCCGTCGGCGATCTCGGGACCGTGCGCTGGTCGGGATTGGTGCCCAGCACGCGGTCGCCGAGGTTGGAGCTCACGCCCATCCAGTAGCCCTCGTGCTTGAAGTGGTGCAGGCGATGGTTGCGCCAGATGTTGCGGTACCAGCGGCTCTGCGGACGGTAGGGCGTGTGGATCAAGAAGTGCGACCACTCGTAGCGCAGCAGGCCGAGGTAGGACGCGGCCAGCGCGGTCAGCGCCAGGCTCAGCAGGGGGCCGCCGAACAGAGCCACCGTCGCCCACACGACGAGGGGCACGAGGATCGCGATCTGCACGACGAAGCTGACCACCTCCGGCGGCTTGAGCAGGACCCGGTCCAGATCGGACGGGTCCCGGTGGTGGTTGCGGTGCTGGATCGACCCGTAGAGCTCGATCCGCCGACCGAAGAGGCGAAACGGGGGCAGGTGCAGGAGATACTTGTGGATCACCCACTCCACGAATGGCTGCTCGGCGAGCACGATCACGGGCACGAGAGCGTCGCGCCAGGACCAACCACCGACGACGAGCCGCGCCGCACCGGCGACCAGGACGACAACGATCACCGCCCGGGGCGAGAAGTGATGGCGAAACTCGCGCCAGCAGGCCCGCAGGCTGACCAGGTCAGAACGGTCGCTGGTGATCGCGGCCTGATAGGCGCTCGGTACCCGATCGGCGCTCATCGGCGCCCTGGAGTCTGGGTGGCGGCCCACGGTCTCAGCGCATCCATGGCCGGCACGGCCGGCTCGAGCGCCGCCCGGGTCGCCTCAGCGGCCGCTGACTGATCGCCGTCCGCGATCGCGGAGGCGATCGGCCGCCGGTAGTCACTGCCGGCGAGCTCGTGCTCTAGCCACGAGACGCTCAGCTTCGGCGCCGCCTGGACCCCCCGCATCAGGCTGTTGAAGGCCAGCTGGTAGGCGAAGTTGCCGGCTCCGTCGACCATCTGCTGCCAGAAGCGCTGATCGAGAGCGAGCAGCTCCTGTCCGGTGGCGACGGCGGCCAGCCGATCAGCGGTCTTGACCAGCGCGTCGCGAAGTTCGGGAGCCGCCCGTCGGGCACACAGCCGCGCGACGTCGACGCCGATCCCGGCCCGCATCTCGAGCGCCGCCCCCAGCGGGGCCAGGACCCCGTCGGCGACATCGGCATGCTCGGCCAGGACGGCCAGGAGATCGAGTCCCGCGGTGTGGCGAAAGTCCGAGACCGTGGTGCCCCCGCCCGCTCTGACGCTGACCAGACCGAGCTGCTCGAGCCGGCCGAGGGCCTCACGCACCACGTGCCGGTTGACCGCGAAGATACCGCTCAGCGCTCGCTCGGACGGAAGCGTGACCCCGGACGCGTAGCGACCACTGACGATCTCCCCGGCGAGCTGCCCAAAGACCTTGTCGGGAAGCGATGTGTTCTGCACGGCGCGGAGGGCCATTTGGGTAAGGCTAGCAGCTGGTCCAACCAATTAGGTTGCGCAGACGTCTTCGCTCGGACAGTCCTTTGTCTGATCTGCATCAAGACCGGGTAAACATCCGCTATCACGTCCACGACGTAAGGAGAGGTAGTGATAACGCTAGGCATCATTCTGTTGATCGTCGGATTCGTGGCCAAGGTCGCGATCCTGTGGACCATCGGGATCATTCTGCTGGTGGTAGGGGCGGTTCTGGTCTTGATGAGCTCGATGGGACGAGCGGTCGGCGGTAGACGGCACTACTACTGACTTCGCCCCGCGCTCGCTGAGCGCAGGTGAACCGGCGGCGGGGCGGACGACGTCCGCTCCGCCCGGGTGCTCTCCAGGCCGGGACGGAGCCGTGGCTGGCGGAGCGACGCCAGCACAGCCACAATGAGCGCGTGGGCCGACCCGAAAAGCCGCTTCGCGCCGTGGCCGTGGCCGTCGGTCTGGCCTTGGCGGCCATTGGCCTGGTGGCGTTCTCAGCCGCGGCCCGCCCGAAGCTCGCGCGCCCGGGCAACGGCCTGACCCTATCCAGTGACGGTCGGGGCCCGCTGATCCCGGCCGGGTTTGCCGGCCTGTCGATGGAGTTCCGGGGCCTGGCCGCGTACGCGGGGCCAGATCCGCGTGCGGTCGACCCGCCCTTTCTGCAGCTGATCCGTGACATCTCTCCCGCCCAGCGCCCGGTGCTCCGGATCGGCGGGCACAGCACCGACTGGACCTGGTGGCCCGTCCCCCACCTGGCGCGGCCCCCGGGAGTCAAGTACGACCTCACGCCAGCCTTCATGTCGGTCACGCATTCGCTGGCCCGGACGCTCCGAGCTCGGCTGATCCTGGGTATCAACCTGGAGGCCGACAGCCGGCGGGTGGCGCGGGCCGAGGCGATGGCGATGATCAACCGCATCGGCGCCGGCGCGATCGATGCGCTGGAGGTCGGCAACGAGCCCGAGCTGTACAGCACCTTCGGGTGGTATCGCTCAGCCCGGGGCCAGCCGGTTCCCGGGCGCCCGCCGGGCTGGAATCTGGCGAGCTTCATCGGCGACTTCTCGCGCGTGGTTCGGGGGCTGCCCCGCGCTCCGCTGGCCGGCCCGGCGGGCGGGGGGGCGAGCTGGTTGCCGTTCCTGGGCACATTCCTAGGTCGCGAGCCCGCCGTCCGCCTGGCCACGCTGCACGCTTATCCACTCAAGCACTGCGTGCCGTCACAGGTAGTCACCAGCCGTCAACTGCTGGCCGACTCGTCCTCGCATGGGCTCGCCACCTACCTGGGGCCGTACCTCGCGATGGCCCGCCGGCGCGGCGTCCCGGCCCGGGTTGACGAGATCAACGGCGTCAGCTGCGGCGGTCAAAGGGGGGTCAGCGACACCTTCGGCTCGGCCCTGTGGGCCCTCGACGCCCTGTTCGAGCTGGTCCGCGCGGGCGTCGGCGGCGTCAACTTCCACACCGTTCCCGGGACCATCAACGAGCTCCTGGGGCCGAGCTTCAGCCGCGGCCATTGGCGGATCCGCGTGCACCCCGAGTACTACGGCCTGATCATGTTCGCCCAGGCCGCCCCGGCCGGCGCCAGGCTGCTGCCGATCTCGGGGACCGCGACGGTCGGCGTCAAGACATGGGCCACGCGCGCGTCTGATGGAACCCTGCGGGTGACGCTGATCAATAAGCACGTGCGGCGGGGTGAGACCGTTCGCCTCCGTCTCCCCGCCGGCTACGCCAGCGCGAGCCTCGAACAGCTCCGGGCGCCGAGCGTCGGTGCCCGCGAGCGGATCACCCTCGGCGGACAGAGCTTTGGCCCCGAGACCACAACCGGCCGTCTGGCCGGTCCGAGTCACGCCGGGACCCTGAGGCCGACCGGCGGAACCTACGTGATTCGCCTGCCCGCGGCCAGCGCCACGCTGCTCGTCGCCAGCCGTTAGCGTGCCGCGGCAGCGCGCCGGGCCCTAAACGTCCACGCCCATCGGCCGTGCTGCCGCCGGGCGCATTATGTCCATGAGCCTTGTCTAGGCAGGCGGCGGGTGGGATCGTGGGGGGGAATTTCACACCCAGGAGAGGGGACCATCATGCCGTTGCCGACCACCGCCGCCGGGCTGCGCGTCTTTGCCCCGAATCAGTCCGCGAGCAAGGTGATCCCGTTCCCGTTCGGGGTGTGCTCGCACGGACCCAGCAATCTGAGCATCCGCGCGGTCACCCACTGATCAGCGGCCCGGCCGACAGTGGTCGCCGATCCATCTAGGCTTCGCTGCGCCTGCCACTGTCAGTCGCCCCCGAGCCAAGGAAGCCCGCATGAACAACTGGACGATCCCGAGCATGGAACTAAGGCCGCATGCACCCGAGATCCTGGCCTCGGCCGACGATGCGCGCGTGATCGCACTGATGATCCCCGCGGGCGAGAGTCTCGATGATCATCAGGTCCACGAACGAGCCTGGGTCATCGTGCTCGACGGCGAGGTCGAGATCACCACCAGCGCCGGCGACAGCGTCACGGGCCGCAGTGGCCTGCTGGTCGAATTTCCCCCCCACGAGCGTCACGCCCTACGCGCTATCTCTGACGCCCGCATCTTGCTGTTGCTGACCCCCTGGCCCGGAGACGACCACCCCGGCGCGATGACCCGGGAGCAGAAGGCAAACGCCGTCCACAACGCCGCTGAGCATCGCTCGGCCGCCTGAGTCAGTTGCGCGGGCCGGCGGGCCGGGTCAGCCCTCCGCCGCGAGAACGGCGGATGAAATACAGGAGCAGACTCGAGCAGGCGACGGACAGCACCAGCCCCGGCACCCCTCGACCCCAGATCGCCCACACCACGAGGCCGGCGATGAAGCTGCCGGCGAGACCGAGCGCGATCGTCTGCGGGATCGTCATCGGGTCGGGACCGGGCAACGCGAGCCGGGCAAAGGCGCCGGTCACAAGGCCGAGCATGGCGAGCAGGATGAGATAGAGGAGGAGGCCCATAGCGATGGCGACCGGCTTAAGTTCAGGCTACCAGCGCGAGCGGGGGACAACTCACGCCGGGGGCTAGCCTGCCCCAATCCGAACGGCAGGCTGCCCACGATGTGCCGGCGCTCGCCGTGCTCGCGCGTCCAGGCGATCGGGTTGCTGACCAGCCGCGCGCGGCGTGGCTGCGACGCAGCGCGGCCAACCCGAGGCCGGCGGTCAGCACCGCCGAGGCGAAGAACAGGAACAGGTAGGAGCGCTGGAAGAGCAGCGCCTGGCGGATCACCATCGGGCTGCTCATGCCGCTCCACGAGAGCACGATGCCGAACACACTGCTAATCTAGTGCTTGCCAGCAAGCAAGTATTTCCCGCTCAGACTTGATCTCCCCCGCCCCCCTCCTCGACGAAGAGACCGCCGTGCGCCTGCGGATCGCGGTGGCCCGGCTCTCTCGGGCCCTGCGTCCGACCAGTGCCGGCCAGGCGGCTGGGCTCACGCCGACTCGGGCCTCGGTTCTGCTGACCATCGTGCGCGAGGGCCAGGTCGGCCTCTCGGCCCTGGCCGCAAGCGAGAGGCTCAACCCGACCATGCTCTCGCGGGCCATCTCGGCTCTCGTGCGGGCGGGCCTGGTGGCCCGGGTCAGCGACGACGAAGATCGCCGCGCCGCCTGGGTCAAGTCCACTGCCGCCGGCCGCAAGCTCGCCGAACACATGCGCCGGGAGCGGACCGCGGCGCTCAACCACGGCCTCGAAGGGCTCTCACCGGAGGACCGACGGTCGATCGAGTCCGCCCTCCCCGCGCTGGAAGGGCTGGCCCAGCAACTGCGGGACCGGTGCCCGTGAGCGCCGTGGTCCGGGCGGGACGCGTCACCTTCGCGGCGCTCTCGATCCCGAACTACCGCCGCTACTACGGCGGTCAGGCGATCTCGCTGATCGGGACCTGGATGCAGATGACCGCCCAGGCGTGGCTGGTTTTCACTCTGACCCATTCGAGCACCTGGCTGGGCGTGATCATCGCCCTGCAGACGATCCCGGTGCTGATCCTCGGCCCTTACGGGGGAGTCATCGCCGACCGGGTGGACAAGCGCAGGATGATGATCGCCCTGCAGAGCGCGATGGGCATCCAGGCGCTTGTCCTCGGCGTGCTCACCGTGACCGGAGCGGTCAACCTGGCCGAGATCGGTGTCCTCGCCGTCCTGCTCGGCCTCAACAACGCCTTCGAGAGCCCTGCGCGCCAGTCCTTCATGCTCGAGTTGGTCGGCTCCGAGCATCTGCGCAACGCGGTCAGCCTCAACTCGGTCCTGGTCAACGTGGCTCGCACGATCGGACCCGCGGTAGCCGGAATCCTGATCGCCACGGTCGGCGACGGGGTCTGCTTCCTGGTCAACGCGGGCAGCTTCGTGGCTGTGGTGGCGTCACTGGTGACGCTCGATGGCACCGCCCTCTCCCCCAGCTTGCCGACGCCCCGGGCCGCCGGTCAGCTGCGCGAGGGGCTGCGGTACGTACGCGACACGCCGCAGCTCGTGGTGCCGCTCGTGATGATGGGGATCGCCGGTTGCCTGACCTACGAGTTCCAGGTCACCCTGCCGGTGATGGCCGATCGCGGCCTGGGGGTCGGCGCCACCGGTTTTGGCTTCATGACCGCCTCGATGGGACTCGGCGCCGTGGTCGGTGGCCTGCTCGTGGCCGCGCGCGGCCGAACCGGGCTGCGGCCGCTGGTGCTCGCCGCCTCGGCCTTTGCGGTCGCCCTGGGTCTCGCCACCGCCGCTCCCTCGCTCGCCTTCGAGCTCTTCGCCCTCGCCCTCGCCGGCGGGGCCAGCATCTCGTTCATGGCCACGGGGAACTCGACTCTTCAGCTCAACGCGGCGCCGGAGATGCGGGGCCGGGTCATGTCGCTTTGGTTCGTCGCCTTCCAGGGGTCGACACCGGTCGGTGGTCCGGTCGTCGGTTGGCTCATGGCCGTGATCGGCCCACGGGCCGGGCTCGGCCTGGGCGCCCTGACCGCGGCCCTGGTCGCGGTCGGCGGCCTGTTCGCCCTCCGCCGCCTCCCCGGGCCCGTGGTGCTCGGGCGGCGGTCGCGGCGCTCGGCGCAGCCGGCTCCTAGTGGGACTTACAACTAGCATCGAGACACCGATGCTCGGCTCCCTGCTCGACGCCACCCTCGACCGCACCGTGGTGGGCGGGTACACGAACTTGGGCTACCGGCTCCGGCGTCCGTGGTGGCGCGCGGCCGATCTGGCGCCGATGACCGGCAAGCGGGTGCTCGTCACGGGCGCCACCTCCGGGCTCGGCCTGGCCGCCGCCGAGGGGTTCGCGCGGCTGGGCGCCGAGCTCTGGCTGCTCGCCCGCGACCGCGGCCGCGGGGAAGACGCCCGGGCCACCGTGGCCGAGCAGAGCACCGGCCCGGTCCACCTCGAGCTCTGCGACCTCGCCGACCTGGGCTCGGTTCGGGACTTCGCCCGGCGCTTCAACGCCGCGGCCCCCCGGCTCGACGTGCTGGTCAACAACGCCGGCGTGATGACGGCGCAGCGCACCCGCTCGGCGGACGGTATCGAGTTGACCTTCGCCGTCAATGTGCTCGCCCCGTTCCTGCTCACCGAGCTGCTGCTCGAGCCCCTGCGCCAAGCCGCCCCTTCGCGGATCATCAACGTCTCCTCCGGCGGTATGTACACCCAGCGGCTGCGCGCCGACGATCTTCAGAGCGAACAGGGCGACTTCGACGGCACGGCCGCGTATGCGCGCAGCAAGCGCGCCGAGGTGATCCTGACCGAGATGTGGGCCCACCGGCTGGAGGACTCGGGCGTCGCCGTCCAGGCCATGCACCCCGGCTGGGCCAACACCGCGGGGGTGCGCAGCTCGCTGCCCCGCTTCTACCGGCTGACCCGGCCGCTGTTGCGCACGCCAGCCCAGGGCGCCGACACGATCGTGTGGCTCGGCGCCGCTCCCGCCGCCGCCGGCTCCGGGGGCTTCTGGCACGATCGGGCCCGCCGCCCGACCTACCTGCTGCCCGGGACGCGGGAGACGCCGGCCGACCGGGAGCGGCTGTGGCGGGAATGCGAGGAACTTGCCGGCCCCGACGTTTGACCTCCAGAGCCACTCAACCCATTCGGACGGCGCGCTGAGTCCCGCGGAGGTGGTGCGTGCGGCGGTCGCCGCGGGCGTCGAGCGGCTCGCGCTCAGCGATCACGATACCGCCGCCGGGGTCAGCGAGGCCAGGGCGATTGCGGTCGCGACCGGGATCGAGCTCGTGCCGGCAACCGAGATGACCGCAATCTATGGCGGCCAGCAGGATCTGCACGTGCTCGGCTATCTGATCGACCCGCTCGAGCCCACCCTCAGCTGTGCGCTCGAGCGCTCACGGTCAGATCGCGAGATCCGAGCGCAGGCCATGACCGAGGCCCTGACCCGGCTCGGGTTCGAGCTCGACACCGGCACGCTGGCCCGCCGGGCCGCCGCCGGGGGCGCGGTCGGCCGTCCCCACCTGGCCCAGGCCGTGGTCGGCGTGCCCGCCAACCGCGAGCGGCTCGCCGCCGAGGGCCTGCTGAATCCGACCGATTTCCTACGCGCCTACTTGATCGAGGGGCGTCCCGCGTTCTGCCCGCGGACCGCGCCGAGCGTGGAGGAGGCCATCGGCCTGATCCACGGCGCCGGTGGACTGGCAGTCTGGGCCCATCCGTTCTGGGATATCGCCGAGCCCGACGCGGTGCTGGCCGCGATCGACCGCTTCTGCGCCGCCGGCCTCGACGGGGTCGAGGCCTTCTACATCACCCATAACCGGGAGCAGACCGAGCTGCTGGTCGGACGCTGCCTCGAGCTCGGCCTGCTCAGCACGGGATCGTCTGACTTTCACGGTCCTGACCACCACAGCTTCTCGCGCTTTCGCGCCTTTCAGACCTACGGTCTCACGCCCGCGCTCGGCCCGCTCGCGGGTTGAGGGCCGCCGTGGCCGTGGCCGGACGACCGCGACGGCCTTCAACCCGCGAGCCTGAGCTTCGAGCGCGAGGCGGGGACTGACTGTCGGTCAGCCGCCGCGAGCCGTCCGGGCGATGACCAGGGTGCGCTGGGGGGCCGTGACCACGATCACCCGCTGGCCGCTGCGCAGCGCCGAGAGCGACGCCGGCTGGCGGTCATCGCGGACCTTGGCCGTGCTCGGGATGGTCAGCGTGAGCGTCTTGTAGGTCTGCTTCTTGGTCCCCTCGGTCAGGGTGAGCTGTTGCCCGGAGACCGCGTCGACCTTGCCACGGTCGACGGTCACGTTGACGAACCCCTGCTTGGTGGCGACCACGAGGTCGGCATGGACGGCGCGGCGCGCGAGACTGCGCAGGCCGTGCCCGTGCTTCTTGGCCCCGTGCCGATGGGCGCGGGGAGCGGAGTGGCCGGGCGCGGCCCCGGCGCTGGCGATCGCGCTGGCTCCGGCGCCGAGCGCCACGCAGCAGGTCGCGGCCAGGGCAATCCGGGAGTGCCGACGGAGAAATGACATAACGGTGGACCTCACTTCGATGGTTTGGTCTTGGCTTTAGATTTGCGGGCCCGGTGGTCTCACCGGACCGGAGACACTGTTGCTCGGGCCTGAGCGCAACCTGTCAGGGGAAGGTCAGCAGCGTGTAAAACCACCCCGACGCGTCGTCCGGCGGGCCTACGATGGCGGCATGGCGACAACGATCATGGTGGTCGAGGACGAGCCCAACATCGGGTCACTGGTTCGCACCTACCTCGAGCGCGCGGGCTACGCGGTCGTCTGGGTTCGCTCTGGCGAGGACGCACTGACCGAGCTGCGCCGCCACCCGATCAAGCTCGTCGTGCTCGACCTCGGGCTGCCCGGGATCGGCGGCTTCGAGGTGTGCCGTCGGATCGCCGGCGCGGTCCCCGTGATCATGCTCACCGCCCGCGACGAAGAGCCCGACCGGGTGGCCGGCCTCGAGGTCGGCGCCGATGATTACGTGGCCAAGCCGTTCTCCCCCCGCGAGCTCACCGCTCGCGTCAAGGCCGTCCTGCGCCGAGCCGGCCCAGCGCCTGGGGCCGAGGATCTGACCGAGCTGGGACCGCTGGTCGTGGCTCGCGGGGCCCGGGAGGTGCGGGTCGACGGCGTCGAGGTCTCCCTCACCCAACGTGAGTTCGATCTCCTCGAGTACCTCGTGCGCCATGCCGGACAGGTGGTCACCCGCGATCAGCTGCTCGAGTCCGTGTGGGGCTTTGTCTCCCCCGGGGAGACGCGGACGGTGGAGGTCCACGTCGCCTCGCTGCGTAAGAAGCTCGGGCGGCCGGACCTGATCCGGACCGTGCGCGGCCTGGGTTACAAGGCGAGCACGTGACCCTCCAACGACGGGTGCTGGCCTATCTCGCCCTGGCCGCGATCGCGTCGTGCGCGCTCAGCTTCGGGGTCGCCGTGATCTTGGTCCGTCACCGGATCTCGGCCCAGCGCCTGTCGGGCCTCGAGTCCCAGGCCGCGGTCCTGGCCCTGGTCGGCGGGGCTCCGGGCGCACTGGCCGCCGGCGACCATGTCTATCGGGTGAGCCCTCCCGGCGGGCACCCGGAGCCGCTTCGCCCGCGCGCTCGCGCCGCGGTGCTGGCCAAGATCCCCGCCGGCGGGAACGACCAGGGGACGATCCAGCTGGGCCGCCGTTCGCTGCTCTACGTGGCCCGGACTTCGGCCGCCGGGCGCATCGTCCTCGTCCGCGGGGCCCGCCTGGCCTTCGCCGAATGGCGCCCGTTCCTGATCAGCCTGGGCCTGGCCGGGCTCGGCGGGATCCTGCTCGCCGCCCTGCTCTCCTACCTGTTGGCGAGCCGGCTGACCCGGCCGATCGGCGCCTTGGCCTCTGCCACCCAACGCCTCGCCGCCGGCGAGCCCGGTGTTGAGGTCCCGGTCACCGGCGAGGACGAGCTGGCGGGGCTCGGGCGGGCCTTCAACGACATGTCCGCGGAACTCGGCCGGGCCCGTGAGTCCCAGCGCCGCTTCCTGGAGTCCGTCAGCCACGAGCTCAAGACGCCCCTGACCTCGATCCGCGGCTACGCCGAGGGCCTGCAGGAGGGCGCGGTGGCCGCGCCCGAGGGCGGGCGAGTGATCGGCGCCGAGGCCGGGCGGCTGGAGCGCCTGGTCTTCGATCTCGTTGACCTGGCCCGCCTGGGCCGGTCTGACTTCGCGATCGAGCACGAGCGCGTCGACCTCAACGTGGTAGCGAGGGCCGCGGTAGCCCGCCATCTTCCTCGGGCGCGGGAGCTCGGGGTGCAGCTCACGGGTTCGGCCGGCGGTACCGGATTGGACGCGGAAGGCGGTACCGGATTGCACGCGGAACGCGATACCGCCTTGGACGCCGGCGGCGATCGGGCCTGGGGGATCGGCGACGAGGACCGTCTCCTGCAGGCGACGGCGAACCTGATCGAGAACGCCCTCCGTCTGACTCCGGCCGGCGGGCGCGTGACCGTGACCACCGGACCGGGGTGGATCTCGGTCCGGGACACCGGACCCGGTCTGGCCCCCGAGGACCTCCCGCGAGCCTTTGAGCGCTTCTACCTCCATGACCGCTACCGCTCAGAGCGCGCCGTCGGCTCGGGTCTCGGCCTGGCCATCGTCAAGGAGCTGACCACGGCCATGGGCGGTGGGGTCGAGGCATCACGGGCGCCGAGCGGAGGCGCCGAGTTCACGCTCCGGATCCCGGTCGGACCCGGCTAGGGCGGACTCGCGAGTCCAAGCACCCCGGCTACCGTGCGCGCGGCCAGCTGTTCGTCGTGCGGCGCCTGCCCAGCGAGGGTGATGACCACGCCTTCCAGCCCGCCGATGAGCGCGAGGGCGACCGCTCGGGCGGGCGGCCCGGTTGGAATCAATGCGTCTCGGCGTCCGGCGTTGATCAGACTGACCAAACGCTTGACCAGCCCGGCTTGAACTCGCTCGAGCTCGCGCCCGACCGGATGGTCCTGACCGCTGAACTCGACGCGGAGCGCCATCGCGACGCGAGCGATGTCTCGTCGGCAGAGGACTGCGTGACCGCGCGCCATCGCAAGCAGCGCGCCGACCGGGTCAGATTCCTGGGTGGCCACGTCACCGACCTCGCGCTGCCAGGTCTCGTCGGCCCAGTCCAGTACCGCCAGCGCCAGGTCCTCCTTGTCTTTGAATTGGTGGTAAAGAGCGCCGCGCGTGTAGCCCGCCTCATGCGCCACCTCTTCGAGCACGAGGTTGCCGTAGCCGTAGCGCGAGAGGCCCCGCGCGGCCGATTCGAGCAACGCGCTACGCGTGCGGGCACTGCGCTGAGCCTGCGTTGATCGGCGCGGACGGGAAGCCGCCAACGGCGCTGAGTGGCTCATCGCTGGCATTGACATACATGCATGCACGTATCATACTAGCTCACCCGCGAGTTTGAGGAGGTCCCCGATGCGCCCTTTCGGTAGCGCGCTTCGGCGAAGACGGGCTGGTCGATCAGCTCACCGTGATGGTCAGACGCTCTCGGCCGCCCTGGCGCTCCGCGATCGCATGGCTGCTCAGCTGGCCGCTCCGAGCGCCTCGTGATGGTAGGCATGAGGCTCCCGAACACGGCTCACACCTCTCGGCCTTGGCGGATCCACGAGCTCACCCGCGACTTCCGGCTCGAGGACGTGTGGGCGCTACCGACGCCAGGCGGCCCGGATGATTTCCCTCGGCTGGTGGAGCTGATGGCGTCAAGCGACCCATCGCAGGGCTCGTCCCGCGCGGTCCGCACGCTCTTCGCCATCCGGTGGAGGGTTGGCGCACTGCTCGGTTGGGACGGCGCTGACGCCGGTCTCGGCTCTCGCGTGCCGACGCTCCGCGGCCGGTTGCCGGCGGATCTGCGGGACGCCCCATCCGGCCCGGACTTCGACGCGTTCCCGTTCACCTCGCTGTATGTGCTCGACGACGAGTTGGCTGCTGAGATTGCCAACCGAACCGTTCACGGGATGATGCACCTCGGCTGGGTGCCGGACGGGACCGGCGGCTACCACGGCCAGATGGCCGTCTTAGTGAAGCCAAACGGAGTGCTCGGGACGGGCTACATGGCCGCGATCAGGCCGTTTCGCCATCTGATCGTATATCCGCCCATGATCGGCGCGATCGAGCGGGACTGGCGGGCCCGCGCCGGCAATCTGACCCCGGCGAGCGGCTAGCTGATGGTGGACGCAGCCATCGGCCTTCTCCCGTGCACTCCGTTTGCCGAGACAACTGTGCGCCCGATCGCCGTGCCGCCGGCAGCGCGAGCGCTCAGCACGCTCTCCCAGCTCGACTACGAGGATGCGTTCCTAGCCGACACCAGCCTGGCTCCAGACCGGACATGCGAGCAGTGGGCTCGAGCGGTCTTGGAGGACGCTCCGGTCACCGTGCGAAGCGCGCTCGTGTCGGGGTGGTCTGCGCTCGGACTGCGGCTCGATTTCAGTCGATCTCAACGCTTCGTGCTCGGCTGGGAGGTCCGGCACAACACCCCGGACTATCTGCTCCTAGCCGCCGGCTCCCGCATCGGGATGCCGGCCGAACTGCTCTTCAAGCGCCAGCAGCCCAATCTGCTGTTCGCCACTTTCGTGCGACAGGAGAACCCCATCGCACGTGCAGTATGGGCCGCGGTCGAGCCCGTACATCGACCGGTCGTGCTCTACGTCCTGGAGCACGCCGCCGGTAGGCGGCGACCCTGACTACGCCGGAACGCTGCGCTCAGCGAGGTGCTGGCCGACCTTGCGCTTGACCCGCTGCAACGCGTTGTCAACCGTCTTGCAGTCGCAGTCGAGCCGGCGGCCGACCTCCTCGTAGGAGTGGCCGTCGAGGTAGAGGGCCAGGACGCGGGACTCGAGCTCGGAGAGGGCGGTCGAGATGCAGGCCACCAGCGCCCGCAGCTCCTCGGAGGAGATCACCTGGTTGACTGGGTCATGGACGGTGGAGCCGGGAATCATCTCGTCGAGCGTCGGCTCGTTGTCGGAGCTGGAACCCGCCGGGGTGCTCGAGAACGACACGTACTGGTTGAGCGGGGTGTGCTTGTTGCGCGTGGCCGTCTTGACCGCGGTGATGATCTGGCGGGTGATGCAGAGCTCGGCGAAGTTGCGGAAGCTCGACTCACGGTCGGTCCGGTAGTCGCGAACGGCCTTGTAGAGGCCGACCAAGCCCTCCTGGATCAGGTCATCGGCGTCGCCGCCGGCCAGGAAGTAGGAAGACGCCTTGAGACGGACGAATCCGTAGTAGCGGCGAACGATGCGATCGTACGCATCGGCGTGTCCCTGCTTGGCCAGCGCGATCAGGAATCCATCCTCAACCTTAGGTTGAGACTGAGAGTAAGCAGACAATCGAGCCACGAGCAACACCTTTCCAGCCCACGCCGCGACGGCGTGAGTTCGGACTTTCGTGGCGCGCTACCTCCCCTGGCGCCGCACCATTAATAGCCTTCCCAGAAAGGAGGCTGAGGCCTCCCCTTCAACCCTAGCCCTAAAGCTCGAGTTGATCCTTACTTGCGGCGCGAGCTTGACATAGCAACGCCCCCCTGTCAAGCACCCTGCAAGTTTCCTTGCCGATTGGCGGCGGCGGCGTAGATCAGGACGGCGGCGGCGGCGCTCACGCTCAGGGAGTCGATCCTGCCGCCCAGGGGGATCGAGACGAGCGCGTCACAGGCACCGGCCACCCGCGGCCTGAGCCCGCGCCCCTCCGAGCCCAGGACGAGCACGGTCGGGCCTCCGAAGTCGATCTGGCGGTATGAGGTCTGAGCCGCCGCCTCCGCGCCGTAGCACCACAGGCCGGCTCGCTTGGCGCTGGCCAGGAAGTCAGCCAGGTTGCGGATCTTGGCGATCGGCAGGTGCTCAGCCGCCCCGGCCGAGGCCTTGCACACGGCCGGGGTGACCTCGGCCGAGCGACGCTCGGGCAGGATCAGGCCGGTGGCGCCGGCGCACTCAGCGGTGCGGGCGATCGTCCCCAGGTTCTGGGGATCCTGGACCTGGTCTAAGGCGATGATCAGGGCGTCGGACGAGGCGATGAGCTCGTCGGCGTCGGCGTACGTGAACGGTGAGACCTCGGCGCACACGCCCTGATGGCCGTCTGAGCCGCACAGTCGCTCGAGTTCCGCGGCGTCGCCGCGGCTGGTGATCTCGGCCAGAGGCGCCAACCACGGCTCGCGCCCAGCGCCCGAGCTGGCCCACACTCGCTTGACCGTGCGCGGTCCGCGGATCGCCTCGTGGACCGGATTTCGGCCGTAGATGATCATCCGCTCGAGATCAGCTCGGGGCCGTCAGGGCCGTCCCGAACCTCCCAGCCCAGCGTCTCGAGCTCGGCGCGGAGGGCGTCGGCGCGGGCGAAATCCCGCGCCTCGCGGGCTTGCTCACGCTGGCGCAGCAGGGCCTGGGCCTCGGGGGGCGCCTCGCGCAGCCCCGGGTCCAGGAGATTGGCCAGCCCGAGCACGTCGAGCATCGCGGCGAGATCGTCGCGCCCGACCGTGCCGGCCGGGCTGCCGTTGGCCTTACGCACCCAGTCAAAGACCGCCGCCAGCGCCGCCGGGGTGCTGAAGTCGGCCGCCAGCGCGTCGAAGAAGCGCTCTCGCAGCGGCGCAGACCACTCCGGGCTGGGGCCTTCAGTCAGACCCCGGGCGGCCTCCCGGATCCGAGAGCAGCGGGCTGCAGCCTCGATCAGCCGCGTGGGCGCCCATTCGATCGGCTGCCGGTAGTGGGCCCCGCAGAAGTACATGATCAGGGCGTCGCGGCCATGGCGCTGCACCGCTTCGTGGAGCACGAACACGTTGCCGACCGACTTGGACATCTTGTCACTGGCCAGGCGCACCATCCCGTTGTGAACCCAGAGCTGGGCCAGGGGCGCGCCCCGGGCGGCCGCGGTCTGCGCGGCCTCGTTCTCGTGGTGGGGGAAGAGGAGATCGCTGCCGCCGCCGTGAATCTCAAAGCCCGCGCCCAGGAGCTCCTCGGCCATCGCCGAGCACTCGATGTGCCAGCCGGGCCGCCCCGGGCCCCAAGGCGACTCCCAGAACGCGTCCTCGCCCGCCTTGCGAGCCTTCCAAAGCGCGAAATCGAGCGGATCACGCTTGCGCTCGGCGCCCTGAATCCCTTCGCCCTGATCCATCTGGTCTACGTCTCGATGGGATAACTCCCCGTACTGGGGGTACGAACGGACCGAGAAGTAGACATCTCCGTCCACTGCGTAAGCATGCCCCCCCGCTATCAAGCGCTCGATCAGGGCCACAATCGGACCGATCGTCTCGCTCGCCAGCGGCTCGTGATCGGGGCGGCCGAGCCCGAGAGCATCGGTGTCGGCGACGTAGGCGGCGGTCATCTCCCGCGCCAGTTGCACGCTGCCCACGCCCGCCCGTTGGGCGGCGGCGTAGATCTTGTCGTTGACGTCGGTAACATTTGCCACGAAGTCCACCTGGTATCCCTGTCCGATCAGAAAGCGACGCAGCAGCGAGAAGACGACGAATGGTCGAGCGTTACCAACATGGATCCGTCCGTAGACGGTCGGCCCGCAGGCGTAGATGCGCACGTGCGGCGGAGCGGTCGGCACCAGCGGGGCGATCGCGCCGGTGCGAGTGTCATGCAGGGAAATCGTCCGCAACGTCCGGCAACCCTAGCGAGAGAACTGGCGCTTTCCGGCGCACCGGTCCGGGCCAGTAGCTAGGTTGCCAACCCGATGTCCACGCGCACGGTGAACACGCAGCGCCTGACGGCGGTCACGGACGCGTTTCGCTCCCTTCCCGGCCGGTATCTCGGGGCTGACCCGGGGTTCGAAGCCACCTTCCAGATCAAGCTCGGCGACCTCGGCCGCACCTGGGAGGTCAGCTGCACCAACCATGGCGCGCGTGTGCGCCAGGGGGCGACCCGGCGCGCACCCGATGTGACGATCTCCACCGACGCCGCCACCTGGCTCGCGCTGCGTCAGGGCGACCTGTCGGGGATCGATGCCTTCGAGCAGCGCCGGTTGGCAGTACGCGGCAACCTCGACTACGCGATCGCCTTCGAGGGTATGTTCCGCCTGCCCGGTGGCCGCCCACCGCTGCTCCAGATCCACGACGTCACCGCCGGCCGTCACCGGATCTCGACCCTGACCATGGGCCACGGTCCCGACGTCCTGCTCCTGCACGGTCTCGGCGGTACCCGGGCTTCGTTGTTCGAGACCGCCGCCGCCCTGAGCCAGCGCTACCGCGTCCACGCTCCGGACCTCCCGGGCTTCGGCTCCTCGAGCAAGCCGGCCCGCGGCGCCTACAACGCACGCTGGTTCGCCGAGGCGATGCTGGCCATGATGGACGCCCAGGGGATCGGCAACACCCACATCGTCGGCAATTCGATGGGCGGCCGGATCGCGCTCGAGCTGGCGATGACGGCGCCCGAGCGGGTCAATGCCCTGGGGCTCCTGTGCCCGGCCGTGGCCTGGGTCAAGCGGGGGCTGCACCCCCTGGTCAGGTTGCTGAGGCCCGAGTTCGGTCTGCTGCCCCACGGCTTCCGTCGGGGCATGGTCGCTTCGCAGTTCTGGAGCATGTTCTACGACCGTGACGTCATCGATCCGGCGGTCGGCGAGCTCATGGTCGACGAGTTTCGGCGCATCTATCACTCGGCCGGCGCCCGCTACGCCTTCCTCTCCTCGGCGCGCAACATCTACCTCGAGGCGCCCTACGGCAAGCACGGCTTCTACCCCCGGCTGGCCGAGCTCGAGCCCCCGGCGCTGTTCGTGTGGGGCACCCACGACCGCCTCGTGCCGTCCGGCTTCAGCCGTCACGTCAGCAAGTGGCTGCCCGGCGCCGAGCAGGTCGTTCTGCAGAACTGCGGCCATGTGCCCCAGGTCGAGCGCCCGGTGCAGACCAACGAGCTGCTCCTGGATTTCTTCGCCCGCGCCGACGCGAAGGCGAGCGGCACGCCTGCGGTGATCCGACCGGCGGCGGCGCGCGAGGTGTCTGATCGCCTCGCCCAGGCCGCCGAGCCGAAGCGCAAGCGGGCCGGCGGGAGCGGCCCAGCCGCCGGCGACATCGGCGCCGCGGCCTGAGGTACGCCGCTTTTTCCGTAGACTCGGAGCTGATGGCGGTCGCGGACCGAGCGAGCAGCAACGGTCACGTCAAGGACACTGACGGGGACGCTCCGGACGCCAAGTCCGGCGGCTCGCTACTGAACCGGGCGCTGCGCGAGCTGGCCCAGCAGGCTCAGCGCGCCATCCCCCGCGCTGATCTCGACGAGCGCGATCCCGACTTCATCCGCGAGCGCCTGCCGCTCATGTGGCTGCTGGCCAGCCTCTGGTACCGCGGCGAAGTCCGGGGGCTGGGCAACATTCCCGACCAGGGGGCGGTGCTGCTGGTCGGCAATCACTCGGGCGGCAACATGACCCCGGACACGATCGTGTTCACGCTCGCCTTCAACACCTACTTCGGCGTCGAACGGCACTTCTATCAGCTGGCCCACAACCTGGTCCTGTCGATGCCCGGCCTGGCCTCGCTGCGTAAGTTCGGGACGGTGGCCGCTTCGCCCGAGAACGCGCGCAAGGCGCTCGATTCCGAAGCGGCCCTGCTCGTCTACCCGGGCGGCGACTACGAGGTCCACCGCCCCAGCTGGCACCGCAACCGCGTGGATTTCGCCGGTCGCAAGGGCTTCCTCCGCCTGGCGCTGGCCCAGAACGTCCCGATCGTGCCCGTGGTCTCGATCGGCGGCCAGGAGACGGCGCTGTTTCTGACCCGGGGGGAACGACTGGCCAAGCTGTTCGCGCTCGATCGCCTCTTTCGCCTCAAGGTGCTGCCAATCTCGATCGGCCTGCCCTGGGGGCTGAACATCGGCGACATGCTCGGCCACATCCCCCTGCCGGCCAAGATCACGATCGAGACGTTGCCACCGATCGATTTGCGGGCTGAGTTCGGGGCCGATCCCGACCTTGATGAGGTCTATGACCACCTGATCCGGCTCATGCAGGACACGCTCGACGCGCTGGCCGCCGAGCGCCGGCTGCCCGTGATCGGATGAGATCCAGCGCCCACACGGTGGTCTCGGCTCCGATCGAGACCGTCTGGGAAATCGTCTCTGACCCCGAGCGCGCGCTCAGCTTCATGTCCGCCGTCACCCGCTGGGAGGTCGAGAGCGACGAGCCGACCGGGCTCGGTGCCCGTTACCGGATGCTGATGCGCATCGGGTCAGCCGAGGTCGGCGGTCTGATCGAAGTGGTCGAGTGGGATCCGCCGGGCGACCTGGCCTGGACTTCGGTGACCGGCATCGATCAGCGCGGGCGCTGGCGCCTGCGCCCGGTCCCAGGCGGCCGCACCCGGGTGGAGATCCGCCTCGCCTACGGCGTCGCCGGAGCCGGGCTGGCGGGCTGGCTGTCGGAGCGGATCGCCGGGCCAGCGGTCACCTCCCACCTGCGATCCAGTTGCCAGCAGCTCGCGCGGCTGGTCGAGCACGAGCGCCTGCGTGACTTGGCCGCCCAGCGCCGGGCGGCCCAGACGGGCTAGGTGGGTTGGCCACCCGCGCCTGCGCCCGTCTCAGGCGGCGCGCACCGCCCGCCAGCGCAGCGAGCGCCCGCTGCTGTCCACCCGCGGCGAGCTCAGCCCCGCCGCGGTCAGTCGGCTCGGCATTCCCGCCGGATCGATCAGCGCCAGCTGGTCACCCAGGTGGATGAGCTTGAACAGTCGCCCCACCCCGAGGCTGTCAGTGCCGGCGAACCGGCCACCCGGGCGCAGCACCCGCGAGACCTCGGCGAAGGCCCGGTCCTGGAGGGGAGCGGGATCGAGGTGGTGAAGCATCGTGAAGCAGATCACGGCCGAGAAGCTGCCCTCCGGGAAGGGCAGCGCCGTCGCGTCGCCCTGGATGACGGTTACGCGATCGCCGAACTCGGCGCGCAGCCGCCGGCAGTAGCCCTCGTCGAGCTCGAGCACCGTCAACCGCGGTACGCGATCGACCAGCAGGCGCGTGGTGGCGCCGAAGCCCGGTCCGAGCTCGAGCACGTCGTCGCCTAGGTCGATGTCCTGGAGTCCCCACGGGATCAGCTCGTGCCGCACCCGGCGGGCCCATTTGTCCGAGGCGCAGATGAGGTTGTGGATCTTGTTCACGGCGCTCCCCGCACGCTAGCAATGGCCAGGGCGGCGATTCCCTCCTCACGCCCCACGAAGCCGAGTCCCTCGCCGCGCGTGGCCTTGACGCTCACGTGGGCCGGTTCGAGGCCCAGGGCGCCGGCCAAGGTGGTCCGCATCGCCTCCCGAACCGGGGCCAGCTTGGGGCGTTCGAGCATGACCGTGGCGTCGACGTGAACGACGGCAAAGCCGGCGGCGGCGGCCATTGCCACCGTTGCACGCAGCAACTCGATCGAATCGGCGCCCGCGTAGCGCGGGTCGGTATCGGGAAAGTGCTCGCCGATGTCGCCCAGGGCGCACGCGCCGAGCAGCGCGTCCACGACCGCGTGGCTGAGCACATCCGCGTCTGAGTGCCCCTCGGGGCCGCGATCGTGCTCGATCCGGACGCCGCCGACGATCAGCGGGCGCCCCGCCACCAGCCGGTGACAGTCATAGCCGATGCCTGTGGTCACCGTCATCCGGGCCGCCCGAGGCCGCCTTCGCCCCGCCGATCGGAGAGCAGCAGCTCGGCGACCCGCAGATCCTCGGGGGTGGTGATCTTGAGGTTGCCCGGGCCGCTGCCCAGGATCCGCACCACCCCCCCGGCCTGCTCGACCAGCCAGGCGTCATCGGTGGCTCGGGCCAGCGCCGCGTCGGTGCCGGACAGCGCGCGCTCCAGCGCCGCGCGCCGGAACACCTGGGGGGTCTGGATGGCCCACAGGCGCGAACGGTCCAGGGTCCGGGCGACGGTGCGCCCATCCGCGGCGCACTCCTTGATCGTGTCGGCGACTGGAGCGGCAGCGATCACCGCGTCGGCCTGGGAGCGCTCGAGCTCTTCCAGCGCCTGCTCAAACAACTCCCGTTCGGCCAAGGGTCGGGCGGCGTCGTGGACGATCACGGGGTCCCCGCCCCCACTGGCGGCGAGCGCCGCCCGCACCGAATGTGAGCGGTGCTCGCCCCCGGCCACCGCGATCACGCCGGCCGGCGCGGCGTCGAGCGCCTCGGCCGGCAGGGCCACGACGATCCGCTCCACGGCCGCGACCGCGCGCAGCGCGGCCAGGCTCCACTCCAGCATCGGACGGCCGTGGAGCGGGACGAGCGCCTTGGGCCGGTCCGACCCCAGGCGCTCGCCACGTCCCGCGGCCACGATCAGCGCGACCGCCATTTCCGTTCTTTAGGGCACACGCGCGCACCCTTACTTGGCGGCGACTGCGACCTTGCCGTGGCCGTTTGACTCCACCAGGATCCCGTACAGGTGCTCCTCGATCTCCGTCTCGTCCATCGCCAGCGCGTACATGAGTTCGGACGAGAGGATCTTCTTGGCTCGGGTGAACATCTGCTTCTCGCCCGTCGAGAGACCCTTCTCGGCTTCGCGAATGGCCAGGTTGCGGACCACCTCGGCGAGCTCGTAGATATCGCCGGTCTTGATCTTGTCCCGGTTGTGCTTGAAACGCCGGTTCCAGTTCTTGGGCATCTCCGAGCACTCGTCCTGGAGTACCGCCATCACCTTCTTGACCGTTTCCTCGTCGATCACGCGCCGGAGCCCAGCCAGCGCGGCGTTCTCGGTCGGCACCATGACGGTCATGTCGTTGTGGAGGATCTTGACCGTGAGGTACTCGCGGCTCTCGCCGAGGACCTCCTTCATCTCTTTGCGGAGGACCTTGCCGGCTCCGTGGTGCGGATAGACGACGCTGTCGCCGATCTCGAACTCGATATGCGGGGGCGGCACGATTGCCTCGAGATCATCCAGGTGCTCTTCCGTTAGCTCTGTGATGGTGTCCTCCTCTTTCAGTGCGGGCCCTGGCCCACTCGCGGTATTGCGCTACGTCTGCAGGTAGCGATCAACGAGGTTGATCTCCTGCTGTCGGCGAAGGCCCTCGCGGATGTCCTTCGCCCGGATCTCGCCGACGCCGTCGACAGTCTCCAGCTCGCCATCGGATGCGGCGAGCAGCTCCTCGAATCCTCCGAATTCCGTCACGATCCGCTGGACGACGAGCCTGGGCAGCCTGGGTATGCGCCCCAATATGCGGAATCCGCGCGGTGACACGGGGTAGTCAAGGGTGTTCAGCTTGCGGTCGTGGCCGAGCAGCTCGGCGAGGCGACCGAAGTCGAGAAGATCCTGGTGGGGCAGGCGCACAAGCTGATCGACGACGAGCGCGAAGCCGTCGTCGGTGTCCTCGACGAGATAGTCGTGCAGGAGCGCCGCCTTGTCGGCGGCGACGCCGACCATCGTCTCGTCGAGCTGCATCTCGATCAGCCGGCCCTCGGTGCCGAGCTCGACGATGTAGCGCTCGATCTCGACCGCCATGCGGGTGACCAGCTCGGCGCGCTGCAGGACGGTGAGGACGTCGTGCAGAGTCACTCCGCCCTCGAACTCGAGCGCCGTGAGGCGGGTGGAGACCTGGTCTAGCCGGCTGCGGTACTTGTCCAGCGTGGCCAGCGCCTGGTTGGCCTTGGCCAGCACGACCGGGATGTCTTCGAGGATGTACTTGCCGCCGTCGACGTAGAGCGAGACGACCTCGCGGCGCTCCGAGACAGCGATCACGATCGAGTCGGTCTGCTTGGAGACGCGTTCGGCCGTGCGATGGCGGGTACCGGTCTCGAGCGTGAGGATGGTCGGATCGGGCGTGAGCTGGACGTTGACATAGGCGATCTTGGTCGCGTTTGAGCTGAGCGCGATCGCGCCGTCCATCTTGGCCAGCTCGTAGAGGAAGGAGGGCGAGTAGTCGATGTCGAGCTTGATGCCGCCCGAGAACAGGAAGCCGAGCTCGTCTGCGTCGCCGATCACGATCAACCCGCCGCTCCGGGCGTCGACGATATTGTCCAGTCCCTCCCGGAGCGAGGTTCCGGGCGCCACCATCTCGAGCGCCCTCATGATCCGGGACTCTTGGCGTGACTCGAGCTCCTCTTTGAGCTCTTCACCGGATCGCGGCGGCATTGCGGCAGATTTTAGCCGGTCCTGACGAAATTCCGGCGCCCCGCGCGCGGTCTGGGCGCGATCCGCAGACTTCGCCGCGGCTCAGGCCGCGCTGGCCACCGAGCGCGGTCGTCCCAGGGCCGCGGCCAGGGCCTCGCGCAGCGTTCCGTGGGCGGCCGGTTCGCACGCCGGACCGAGCCCAAAGCGGTGTGCTTCGGCCAGCCGGCGGTCGGCGTGGGCTACGGTCCGAAGCTCACCCGTGAGCCCCAGCTCACCGAAGCAGACCAGCGGCCGTCCGTCGCCGCTGGTCAACGCGATCCGCTTGGCCGCGCTGGCCACGGCCAGTGCGACAGCCAGATCGGAGCCCGGCTCGTCGACCCGCACACCGCCGACCACATTGACGAACACGTCAGAGGAGCCGAGGCCGATGCCGCCGTGGCGGCCGAGGATTGCCAGCACCAGCGCCACGCGATTGCGGTCCAGTCCCGCGACCACGCGCCGGGGGGGCACGAGCTCGGAGGACGTGACCAGCGCCTGAACCTCGACCAGCAGCGGCCGCGAGCCCGCCATCGCGCACAGGACCACGCTGCCCGGGGAGCGGGTCGCCTCCGCGACGAACCGAGCCGAGGCGTCGAGCACCTCGACCAGCCCGTCGTCGCGCATTTCGAACACCCCGGCCTCGTTGGTCGAGCCAAAGCGGTTCTTGATCGCGCGCACCGTCCGGTAGGTCCGCTCCGGCTCGCCCTCGAACTGCAGCACGCAGTCGACCAGGTGCTCGAGCACGCGGGGGCCGGCCAGCGCCCCCTCCTTGGTCACGTGGCCGACGAGCAGAACGGCGATCTTCAGCCGTTTGGCGACCGACATGATCCCGTCGGCCACCTCGCGAACCTGAGCCACCGAGCCGGCGGCGCTGGACAGATCGGTCGAGTGCAGGGTCTGAACTGAATCGATCACGCACACCTCGGGCCGCTCGGCCTCGAGCGTGGCCAGCACCGTGTGCAGGTCGGTCTCGGCGAGCACGGGCACGGCGAGCGCGTCCCCACCGGTCAAGCGCTCGGCGCGCAGGCGGATCTGGGCGGCGGACTCCTCAGCGGAGACGTAAAGCGTGCGACGGCCCGCCGCGCACAGGTTGGCCAGCACCATTGTGGTCAGCGTCGACTTGCCGATGCCGGGGGCACCGCCGATCAGAACCAGCGACCCGGGGACGATGCCGCCCCCCAGGACGTTGTCAAGCTCACCGATCCCGGTGGCCAGGCGATCGTGCTCACTGGCGGCGACGTCGGCGAGCGCGATCGGTCGGCCCGGCGGCGCCCGCTCACTCGTCCCGCGCCCACCCCGGCCGCCCGCGCCCGCGCCGGCGACCGCGGGCCGCGCTTGCTCGACCATGGTGTTCCACTCCCCGCAACCCGGGCAGCGTCCGGCCCAGCGGGCGGTCTCGTGCCCGCAGGCCGAACACACGTGAACGGAGGTCGATCTCGCCATCGGGGATCTAGCGTACGAGATCGGCCTGACGACCTCTCCGGATCGGCTGGATCGGCACACTTCCGTTGCCCTAGCGACCCTTCGGCCCTAGCGACCCTCCGGACCGGGCGCCGCTCCGGGAGAACGACGCCCGATCCTTCACCGCAACTCTGGCGCCAGCCGCCGGGTTAACGCAGCCACAATAGACATGGCCGGATAGCCCGGGGAGGCCCGTCATGCGCCGTTCGCTGATGCTGTCCAGTTCGATCGGTTTGGTGCTGGTAATCGCGCTCGGAGCCGCCGGGCTCACGCTGCTCGGGTTCCCTCGGGCCAGCGCCACGGCCGCTTCGGTGCGGGCACGGTGCGCGCACTGCTCGCCACGGCTGACGGTCGACGCCAGCCCCAACCCGGCCACGGCCGGTGAGCAGATCCGCATCTTTGGCCGGCTAACCGGTCCCCACCGGGCCCGCCGGCGCGTCGTGCTGTGGCACAGGCTCGCAGCCTGGCGGCGTTTTCACCCGGCGGCCCGCACGATCACGAACGCGTGGGGTCACTACGCGATCGTCCGGGATCCCGGCGTGGTCGAGACCAATCGCTTCTGGTTCGTGGTCGTCGGTCACCGTCACAGCCGGACGTTCAGAGAGCGCGTGCACGCGGCGGTGGCCCTGACCGCGTCGACGGCCAGCCCAGCGCCCGGGGACCCGGTCACGCTCAGTGGTCACGTGACGCCGAGGCATCGGCGCGAGCGTGTCCTGCTCGAGCAGCAGTTCGGAGCGCGTTGGGTGACGATCGCCCGCCCGCAACTTGACCGCGGGTCGGATTTCAGCACCACGCACACCTTCCTCAGCGACCGTCTGGCCCAGGTGCGGGCCGTGCTGCCTGGGGATCGACGCAACATCCGCTCCTTTTCGCCCGCGGTCTCGATCTCGGTCAACGGGATCCACAAGATCAAGCACGTCGTGATCATCATGCAGGAGAACCGCTCCTTCGATCAGTACTTCGGCACGTTCCCGGGCGCCGATGGGATCCCCGCTGGGGTGTGCGTCCCGGACCCCCGCAACGGCGGCTGCGTCAAGCCGTTTCACGACCCCAACGACCTCAACTACGGTGGTCCGCACAGTCAGGTCAACGCTGCGGCCGACATCGCCGGCGGCCAGATGAACGGCTTCGTGGGACAGGCCGAGAAAGGTAGGAGCTGCAAGGGCAACAACCCCAACTGCAGCCCGTGCCAGTCAGCCACCCAGAGCACGTGCATCGATGTGATGGGCTACCACGACGCCCGCGAGATCCCCAACTACTGGGCCTACGCCCAGAACTTCACCCTCCAGGACCACATGTTCGAGCCCAACGCATCATGGAGCCTGCCCCAGCACCTGTTCCAGGTCTCGGAATGGTCGGCCTTCTGCACCAATCCGTTTGATCCCAGCTCGTGCCACAACGCCCTGCAGAGCCCCAACCCGCCCGGCGCCTCCCTGAGCCAGACGCCGCTCTACGCCTGGACCGACATGACCTACCTGCTGCACAGGTACGGCGTCAGCTGGGGCTATTACGTGTTCAAGGGCACCGAGCCCGATTGCCAGAACGACAGCTCCGTGACCTGCGCCGGGGTCCCCCAGAACGCCGCCACGCCGGGGATCTGGAATCCGCTGCCCCACTTCGCCGACGTGCAGCAGGACGGCCAGCTCGGAAACGTCCAGAGCTTGAGCAACTTCTTCACCGCCGCCCAGACGGGGACCCTGCCGGCGGTCTCGTGGATCGACCCCAACGGCAAGGTCTCCGAGCACCCGACGGCCCTGGTCAGTGCCGGTCAGACTTACGTGACTGGCTTGATAAACGCGATCATGCGTAGCCCGGAATGGAACAGCACCGCGGTCTTCCTCTCCTGGGATGACTGGGGCGGCTTCTACGATCACGTCGTGCCCCCGACCGTGGACCAGAACGGCTACGGCCTTCGCGTCCCCGGCATCGTGATCAGCCCCTACGCGCGCTCGGGCTACATCGATCACCAGATCCTCAGCCACGATGCCTACAACAAGTTCATCGAGGACGCCTTTCTGGGCGGAGCGCGGCTGGATCCGGCCACCGACGGTCGGCCGGACCCCCGGCCTGGCGTGCGCGAAACCAATCCGATCCTCGGCGACCTGACCGCCGGCTTCGACTTCAGCCAGCCGCCTCGGGCGCCGCTGACGCTGCCGGTGCACCCGGCCCCGGGTCCGGCGTCGACCCCACCCCCGGCTTAGGAGGGCAGAGAAGGGCCAGATTTGCGCGAAACGCAGCTGCCCGGAGGCCCACGGGCGAGGGCCCGGAGGCGAGCGACCACACAAAAAGGCCCGGACAACCGTGCCCGGGCCTTTCCGCGAAGACGAACTACGAAGGGCTACTCAGAACCGGGCGGGGCGTCGCCGCCGGCGGGCGGCTCGGCCGTGCCCTCGTCATCGGGCTCGGAGGGGCCACCCTCGGCACCCACCCCGACCGGGGTCGGCTTGGGAGCGGGCTCGATCACCGAGAGCTTGACGTCCTCGTCGTCGGTGCCCGGCTCGCCGGGCTCGACCATGACCGTGGAACCGGGCGGGACCTGGGCCCGGAGCACGAAGTCGGCCAGCGGATCCTCGATGTAGCGCTGGATTGCCCGCCGCAGCGGCCGCGCGCCCATGGACGGATCCCAGCCCTTCTCGACCAGCATGTCCTTAGCCGCCTCGGAGAGCTCGAGCTGGAGATCACGTTCGGCCATCGATTCGCGGATCCGCAGCAACAGCAGCTCGACGATCTCCTTGATCTCGTCCTTGGCCAGCTTGTGGAAGACGATGACGTCGTCGATCCGGGTGAGGAACTCGGGCCGGAAGACCTTCTTGAGTTCACCCATGATTCGGTTGTTCATGTGGTCGTAAGTGATCCCGGTCTCGTCGTCTGAGACCGCGAACCCGAGCGGCGTGTTGCGGGCGATCTCCGAAGCCCCGATGTTCGAGGTCATGATCACGATGCAGTGCCGGAAGTCGACCGTGCGGCCTTGGGCGTCGGTCAGCCGGCCGTCCTCGAGGATCTGGAGCAGGATGTTGAAGACATCCGGGTGCGCCTTCTCGATCTCGTCCAGCAGCAGCACGCTGTAGGGCTTGCGGCGGACCGCTTCGGTCAGCTGGCCACCCTCGTCGTAGCCGATGTAGCCCGGGGGCGAACCGACCAGGCGCGAGACCGCGTGCTTCTCCATGTACTCCGACATGTCAATCCGGATCATCGTGTCCTCGTCCCCGAACAGGAACTCGGCCAGGGTCCGAGCCAGCTCGGTCTTGCCGACCCCGGACGGACCGAGGAAGATGAACGAACCGGTCGGGCGCTTGGGGTCCTTGAGGCCGGCCCGCGAGCGGCGGATCGCCTTGGAGACGACCTCGATCGCCGGGTGCTGGCCGATCACGCGCTTGTGGAGCTCTTCCTCCATGCGCATCAGCTTCTGGGTCTCGGCCTCGGTCAGCTTGAAGACCGGGATCCCGGTCCACATCGAGACGATGTCGGCGATCTCCTCCTCGCCGATCGAGGGGCGCTCGGTCGACTCCCCGGCCTCCCACTGGTCGCCCAGGTCACGCTTCTTCTGGGTCAGGCGGCGCTCGTCGTCGCGCAGGCTCGCGGCCTTCTCGAACTCCTGGGACTCGATCGCCTCCTCCTTGGCGCGCCGGGTCTCCTCGATCTCGTCCTCGAGCTCGCGGTAGATCGGCGGCGAGGTCATCGACTTGATCCGCATCCGCGACGCGGCCTCGTCGATCAGGTCAATCGCCTTGTCGGGCAGAAAGCGGTCGGCGATGTAGCGGTCGGCCAGGTCGGCGGCCGCCTCGAGCGCCTCGTCAGTGATGTTGACCTTGTGGTGCTGCTCGTAGCGATCGCGCAGGCCCTTGAGGATCTGGACCGTCTCCTCAGTCGAGGGCTGGTCGACGACGATCTTCTGGAAGCGCCGCTCGAGCGCCGAGTCACGCTCCAGGTATTTGCGGTACTCCTCCAGCGTCGTGGCCCCGACCGTCTGCAGCTCCCCACGCGCGAGCGCCGGTTTCAGAATCGAGGCCGCATCGATCGCGCCCTCGGCCGCACCGGCACCGACCAGGTTGTGCAGCTCGTCGATGAAGAGAATGATGTCGCCGCGCTGGGTGATCTCCTTCATCACCTTCTTGAGGCGCTCCTCAAATTCGCCGCGGTACTTGGAGCCGGCGACCAGAGCGGCCAGATCGAGGGTGTAGATCTGCTTGCCCTTGAGCAGCTCGGGCACGTCGGCGTTGGTGATCCGCTGGGCCAGACCCTCGACTACGGCGGTCTTGCCGACGCCGGGCTCGCCCACGAGCACCGGATTGTTCTTGGTGCGGCGCGACAAGATCTGCATGATTCGTTCGATCTCGGTCTCGCGTCCCACGACCGGATCGAGCTTGCCCTCGGAGGCGAGCTTGGTCAGGTTGCGACCGAACTGGTCGAGCAGCTTGGAGGACTTCTTGCCTTCGCCGGGGCCGCTGGCGCCGGGGGCGCCGGCTCCCGAGCCGCGTTGGCGGCTGCCGGGACCCGACAGCATCCGGATCACCTCGTTGCGGATCTTCTCGGAGTCGGCGTCGAAGTCGAGCAGGATCCGGGCCGCGACGCCCTCGTTCTCGCGGACTAGCCCGAGCAGGATGTGCTCGGTGCCGATGTAGTTGTGGCCGAGGCTCAACGCCTCCCGCAGAGCGAGCTCGAGGACCTTCTTGGCCCGCGGGGTGAACGGGATCTGGCCGGAGGTGACCTCCTCACCGGAGCCGACGATGCGCACGACCTGGGCGCGCACGCGCTCGACCGTGATATCGAGCGACTCGAGCACTCGGGCGGCCAGCCCTTCCTCTTCGCGCAGGAGCCCGAGGAGAATGTGCTCGGTTCCGATGTAGTTGTGCTTGAGGGTCCGTGCCTCTTCCTGGGCCAGGACGACCACCTGGCGCGCTCGCTCTGTAAATCGCTCAAACATTGGCTTCCTAGCTTTAGGCCGGTGCTTTTAGAGGTGGTCGGTCGCTGGGTTTTCCTGGTCTGAGTCTCCTACGCAGCCCGAGCAGTCATCGATCACTCAGGCCACTTCGGGGACGCCGAGATACCCGTTCCACCCATCTCTTGCGCCGCAACGCGGAAAAGATAGGCGCGAACGGTTCGTCTCGAGGGCCATAGCTAAGTCTAACAGCCACCATCCGGTACCCGAGGCAGCAGATCCGGTCTGTGCGGCCGTTCACAACCGGTTCAACCTTCGCCTCCCGGCACCTTCCCGCCGGCGGCCCAATCCGCCCGGCCCGACGAGCGCGGGCGGAAGCCGCCCACCCGTGGACAGCCACGAGCCGGCCAGGATCAGCAGGAGGCCGGCCACCGCTCCCGCGCCGGGCTGCTCACCGAGAAGGAGCACCCCGAGAGCCACGGCGATCACCGGGTTGACGTAGGTGATGACCAGCGCGCGGCTCGTGCCCGCCTCGCGGATCAGGATCGCGGCGAGCACGAACGCGGCCGCCGTGCAGACCAGGCCGAGCACGACGACGGCGGCGACCCCGCCCGAGGACGGCGCCCGGGCGGGGAGATTGACGATCGCCAGGGGCGTCAGCACGATCGCGGCCACGGTCAGGCTGGCGCCCATCATCGCGCGCGGATCCAGCCCATCGAGCTTGAGCTTGAGCACCATCGGACCGATCGCGTAACCGACCGCGGCCAGCAGGATGGCGCCGGCGCTGAGCAGTTCGTCACTGCTCCCGGCGACGTCGATCCCGACCAGCGCGATCACCCCCGAGAAGCCGATCAGCAGACCCGCGGCGCGCAGCGTCGTCGGGCGCTCGGAGTGATCGAAGCGCAGCGCCAGCACGGCCCCGATCAGCGGCACCGAGGCGATGATGATCGCCGCCAGCGAGGAGGCCACCCGCTCCTCCCCGGCCGCGATGAGCGGGAACGGGACCGAGATCTCGATTACCCCGTAGGCGACCACCCCGGCCCAGCGGCCCCGCAGCTGCGCCAGGGTTCCGGCCCGGCCGGCGAGCGCGAGCAGGACCACGGCGGCCAGCGTCACCCGCCCCCAGGCCAGCACGGCCGGGGGCACCCCGCCCTGCACGCCGATCTTGATGAACAGGTAGGGGATCCCCCACAGGACGGAGCAGCCGGCGAAGGCCAGCCACGCCTTGCGGGTCATGCTGATCGGAGGTCGCGCACCCGCTCGAGGCTAGTGACCGGCGGGAGCACCGCTCAGTCCCGCATGGCTGGGAACAGGACCACTTCGCGGATCGACCGCATCCCGGTCATCACCATCACCAGCCGGTCGATCCCGATCCCGATCCCGCCGGTCGGCGGCATCCCGTGCTCGAGCGCCTGGATGAAGGCTTCGTCGTAGGGCTGGGCCTCGTCGTCGCCGGCCACCGCGAGACGGCGCTGGGCCTCGAAGCGGCGCCGCTGCTCGTCGGGGTCGTTGAGTTCGGTGAAGGCGTTGGCGATCTCCATCCCGCCGATGAAAGCCTCGAAGCGCTCGACCAGCCCCGGGGTGTCACGATGGCTCTTGGCCAACGGGGAAATCTCCACCGGGAAGTCCATCAGGAAGGTCGGTTCGGTCAGCGTCGGCTCCACGTGCTTTGAGACCAGCTCGTCGACGAGCTGGGGCCAGCTGTCCTCCGTGGGCACGCTCAGCCCCTGCGCGGCCATCGCCGCAGCGAGCTGGTCACGGTCGCGGCCGGCCAGAATGTCGACGCCAGTGCGGTCCCGGATCGCCCCGGCCAGGGTCTCGCGCCGCCAGGGCGGGGTCAGGTCAAACGGCCCGGAGTAGCCCACGGCCTGGGCCACCGCGTGAACCAGGCGCTCGCACCGCGCGGCGATGTCCCCGTAGTCGGCGTAGGCCTCATACCATTCGAGCATCGTGAACTCGGGGTTGTGTTTGGGCGACAGGCCCTCGTTGCGAAAGTTCTTGCCCAGCTCATAGACGCGCTCCAGACCCCCGACGATCAGGCGCTTGAGGTACAGCTCGGTGGCGATGCGCAGATACAGATCGCGGTCCAGGGCATTGTGGTGGGTGATGAACGGGCGCGCGGAAGCTCCGCCGTAGAGCGGCTGCAGGACCGGGGTCTCCACCTCGACGAAGCCGTCGTCGTCGAGGAAGCGGCGGATCGTGGAAATCACGCGGGCCCGAGTGATGAACAGCGCCCGCGCCTCCTCGCTGGCGATCAGGTCCAGCTCGCGGGAGCGAAAGCGCGTCTCCACGTCGGTCAGCCCGTGGTGTTTGTCGGGCGGCGGGCGCAGGGACTTGGCCAGCAGGGCGAAGCCGTCCACGCGCAGGGTCAGCTCTCCGCGCCGGGAGACGAACGCGGTTCCGTCGACGCCGATCAGGTCGCCCAGGTCCAGGGACAGCAGTCGCTCCATCGTCTCCGCGCCGAGCACATCGGACCGAGCCTGAAGCTGAATCCGCCCGGAGCGATCGACCAGGTCCAGGAAGGCCATCTTGCCCTGGCCGCGGCGGGCCGCCAGCCGCCCCGCGACCCGGTGCTGGGCATCGGTCTCGGCCCCGGCCTCCAACCCCACATGGGCGGCGCGCACGTCAGCGATCGCCCCGCCGCCGACGAAGGCATGCGGGAAGGGGTCGACCCCGGCGGCACGCAGCGATTCGAGCTTCTCGCGCCGGGTGGCCAGCAGGTCGTTGAGCCCGCCGGTGCGTTCGTCGCCCACGCGGGGCCCGCCTACTTGGCGCCGACGTCGATCTTGGTGATCTTGAGCTTGCGCTCGCCGCGGGGGGTCACGATCTTGACCTCCTCGCCGCGCTTGCGACCGAGCAGGGCCTTGCCGACCGGCGACTCGTTGGAGAGCCTGGCTTCGGCCGGCTTGGCCTCGGCCGAGCCGACGATCGTGTACTTGGTCGACTTGCCACCCTCGTCCTTGACGTGCACGATCGAACCAACCCGGACCACGTCGGTCCCCAGGCCAGACGCGTCCACCACGGTGGCCGAGCGCAGCTTGTCCTCGAGCGCCGCGATTCGGGCCTCGAGCATCGCCTGCGCGTTCTTGGCGTCGTCGTACTCGGCGTTCTCGGAGATGTCACCGAACTCCCGCGCCTCCTTGATCCGAGCGGCGACCTCGCGACGGCGACTGGTTGACAGCACATCGAGCTCCGCCTTGAGCGAGGCGAGGCCGTCCTGGGTGAGGATTACGTCCTTGGGCATAAGAAGTTTCGAGTCTCTAGTTGGGCGGGCGGCGCAAGAGTATAGACACCGCCCCTGGCCGCCCCCGGCGCGTCAGCACCCGGCGCCACCCGGGGCGTCCGGCGGCGCTCGCGGCTACCCGGCTCCGTGGCCCTGGATCTCGTCGGCCTGCTGGAAGGTGGGACGGTTGACCCACTCGATCAGGGGCTGGGTGATTCCGCCGATGGCGCGGAATTGGATCGAGTCAGAGCACATCTGATCGCCGGCCGAGCAGACGCTGTCAGCCGGGTAGACCTGGGCCGGAGCCTGGGCCATGGCCTGGCTGAGCGAGCTCTCCAGGGCCGCCCGGCACGCAGCCAATGAGCCTGCTCCGCAGTAGAGCCGATTCAGGGAGCCGTTCACCTTCTGGCCCAGGATCGCGCGCAGGTCCTTCTGGACGATCCCGTAGAAGCCCACGTCCCAGGATGAGCCCAGGTGGTTGCCGCTCGTGCCGTGCCCGGGCTGGTCGTTGATCGCAAACTGGGACTCGATCTGGTGGAGCAGGTCCGGACCCAGCACGGGCGTGAACTCAGCCTTGACGAGCAGCGGCCACCAGGCGTCCATGATCCGGATTGCGTCGGACTGCTCATAGCTGCCGTGCGGACCCGGGCTGGCCCGGTTGATGCGATGCGCACCGGACGCCACCCACGCCGACAGCTCGCTGACCGCTTTCGCCAGGTTGGGGTCGCTTGGGGTTCCGATCACCTTCAGCGCGTAGGGCAGCACCTCGACGCCGCGCAGGTCCTGCGTGCCGGCGAGCCCCATCGCGTTGACGACATCGGCCAGGCTCAGCTTGTGGTGGTTGCGCTGCAGATACGCGTTGAGGTTGTTGTCAAGCAGTTGTGAGCGGTACACCGAGGAGTACTGCTGGCCGGTGGCGGGATCGCCGTAGCCGGGGGCCTGCTTGTTGTTCCAGCTGGTCAGGTACTCCTGGTCGATCGTCTGCGGATGCGCGCTCTGGGGGGTCGATTGCTCGGTCTGGCTCGTCGGCGTCACCTGCGGGCTCGGGTTCAGCCCCTGCCAGGCGTACTGCGACCAGGTCGGGAACAGGGGATCGGTGTGGGGGGCCCGAACCGGATTGAGCCCCGAGTTGAAGTAGCCGATGTGCTGGTTGTCGGCGTAGAACCAGTTGAACGTGTAGCCGATCTGGTTGGCCGCGTTGAAGAAGTCCTGCGGCGAGTGGATCTGCGACGGCTCGTTGAACTTCTCAAACCCGGCCGCGGAGTCCAGCTCGTGCATGTAGGTCGAGCGCAGGTTGGTGTAGACGACCGGCTGCCCCTTGACGCGGGCGCGCGCGGTCACGATCCCGTAGGCCGTGCGTTGGGTCTGGAGGGTGATCGAACCGGCCGGGGTCGAATCGGCCAAGCTGGGGGACCAGGATTCCTGCCTGGTCAGGGTCTCCATCGCCACGCACTGCCCGTGCAGCACGTAGTAGCTCGAGTCGGCCGCGACCGCTCCTCCGGACGGGTTGCAGAGCGGCACCGCGAAGGTGTCGATGATGTTCTGCCCCGACGAGGTCGCCGACCAGGCGTAGTCGCGGCCGTGGCCGAGCTCGACGTAGAGGTTGACTCCCGCGAAAGCGGCCCCGGTCGCGTCGATGCCCGGACCGTGGATGTCCTCCTCCATCAGGATCTGGGGGGCGAAGTAGGCGACCTGGGGGCCCATCACCGCCAGCGGATGGCCGCTGACGCTGTCGCGGCCGCTGACCAGCAGCGCGTTGGACATCGCCCGCGGGAAGGCGAGCAGCGGGGCTGCCCCCCGACGCGCGGTCCGGGCGGCTCGCGCCACCGCAGGCGCCGCGCCGCCGACGACGTGGTTGACGTCGGACACGCTTCCGGCGTCGGGCAGGGCGATCGTCTGCGCCACCGCCGGGGACGGTGTGGGCAGCGTCTGGTACGGGAAGGAGGTGCCCTTGACGGTGGTCGGGGCCTCGGGGTCGTTGGGAGCGTTGAAGCTCAGCATGGTGGCAAAGCCCGAGAGGTCGGCCGGCCTGACTTGGCGGTGGCGCTTGGGCCGGTGCTTCTTGTGCCGGTGCTTGGGCTTGTGCGCTCGCCGGTGTCGGCTGGCCGGCGGCCGCACGGCGTCATCCTCGGGCGTGGCGTGGTGCCTGGGCTTGGCGTGGTGGCTGGGCTTGGCGTGATGCTTGGGCTTGGCGTGGTGCTTGGGCTTGTGGTGCTTGGGCTTCGTCTTCTTCTTGGCCGTGATCACCTGAGGTGACCCATTGACGACGTAGCGCTCGTTGCCAAACCGCTGCGTCAGGCTCTGGTAGAGGACAGCGTTGGAGAGCTGAGCTCCGCCGCCGTTGCCGAAGATACCGCCGACGAGGGTGGCGATCGAGACGAGGTTCTCCGGCGTGAAGGGCTGCGGGCCGCCCGGCTGCCCGATGGCCGCGTACTCGGCCGGTTCCATTGTGAGCAGGTTCAGCGGTTGCGCAGCCTTTTGGATGTAGGCGTTGATGCCGTTGATGTAACTGGTGGCATCGGCAAAGATCTGAGCACCGTCGGGCTCGTGGCTGAGGCCGTAGTTGAGCTGATTCACGAGGTCCTGCTGGGTGTAGGGCTCGTTGGCCCACACGCTCTGATCCATGCCCACGTTTGCGCCGCCGGCGAAGGAAGCCAGATTCCCCTGGCCGGCATGGCGCAGCACGTCGATGAAGAACAAGCGGTCCTCGGCGGTGGCGTAGCCGATCCCGAACATCAGCGCGGCACGGGTGTCGCCGTAGATGTGGGGCACGCCGTGAACCTTGTCGCGGACGATCGTGACCCCCGGCTCGGGACTCTCGCTGCTCTCGACGTTGCCGGCCGGGACCCCGAAGGTAGCGTCCTTGAAGTAATTGGGGATCGTCTGGGCGGTGATCGACCCGGCCGCGGTGGTCAGGCCCGAGTACATCTGGAGCTGATCGTTGTTGTGGTTGGGACGCTGCCCGTTGGCCCTGAACAGCGCCAGCTGGGAGGCGTTGTCCAGACCGCTGGTGCCCGGGGGCAGGACGTCGCGAAAGCCGCCGTAATCGTTGGTGCCATACGGCTGGACCTGAGCTTGCGCGGCGGGCGCACCGGCCACGGCCAGACCCGCGACCGCGGCGGCCAGCGCCATCCATCTCCCAAAGCACCGAATCATGGCGCGAGAACCTTACACCGACGGCAGGCCGACCGCGAAACTTCGTCCCCGAGCGGCGTCAAGCCGCCACGAGCCCGAGCAGTTCCCGGGCGTCGGTCAGCGTGTCCGCGCGCTGAAGCGCGTCCTGCAACACCCGGTCGTCCCCCAGTCGCTCCAGATACTACGGGTAGAACTTGCGCAGGTAGCGCGCCGCGCGGTCGGGTCCGAGATGCTCTCCGGCCCGATCGATCACCCAGTCCAGCTCGGCCAGGATCTCGTCGCGCTCGGGCGCCGTGTCGCGACCTCCGGTCAGCTCCGAGAACAGCCACGGATTGCCCAGCGAGCCGCGGGCCAGCAGGATCGCGCTGGCGCCGGTCTGCTCAAAGGCCTGCCGGGCGCGCTGCGCGCAGCCCAGGCCGCCGGAGATCAGGACCGGGACGGGGAGCTCCTCGATCAGCTGGCGGGCCAGCTCGTAGTCGGGGGCACCGGCGTGGCGCTGAGAGGCGTGACGGGGGTGGATGCAAATTCCCGCCACGCCCGCCTCCTCGGCCAGCCGGCGGGCCAGCCGCTCGCCGCTGCGGTCGCCGGGCCGAAGGCCCGAGCGGAGCTTGACCGTCACCGGCAGCCCGCTGGCGCGCGCGGCGGCGCGGGCCAGGGCGACGGCCCGGTCGGGGTCGTCGAGCAGAGCCGCGCCGGCGCCGGTCTTGCACACCTTGGGCACCGGGCAGCCCATGTTGAGGTCGATCAGATCAGCCCCGGCGGCGGCGACGTGCTCGGCGGCGGAGGCCATCACGTCGGGATCGTGACCGAAGAGCTGGATCGAGACGGGGTGCTCGTCGGGATGGATGCGCAGCAGCTCGCGGCAGGTGCGCTCGTTGCGGTGGTGTACGGCGAAGCTCGAGACCATCTCGGAGACGACCAGCCCGGCGCCATGGCGCTTGGCCTGCAGGCGCACGAACCAGTTGCCGATCCCGGCCAGCGGGGCCAGCACGACGCGGTTGGGGATCTCCACCCCACCCAGGTTCCACGGATCGGTCAGCGTGCGGACCACGGTTTCATGGTACGAATCTGGAGCAGTGGACTTCCCGACCCTGGTCGCACCGTGGTTCGAGCTCCTGCTCGAACAGATCCCTGGCATCGAGCTCTTCGATGCCCACACGCACCTGGGTCAGCACGATCCCGACGGCATGAGCCAGAGCCCCGCGCAGCTGCTGGCCACGCTCACCGCGGCCCATGCCCGGGGCGCGTTCGTGTTCCCGATGCACGAGCCCGATGGCTACCCGCCGGCCAACGACATGGTGATCGCCGCCGCCGCCGAGTCGGGCGGCCTGCTGACTCCGTTCTGCCGGGTCAAGCCGGGCTCGGACGCGCTCGCCGAGGCACAGCGGGCACTGGCCAAAGGCGCCAAGGGGATCAAGCTCCACCCCCGGGCCGAACAGTTCGCGCTCGACCACCCCGACATGGAGTCGCTGGCCGCGCTGGCCCACGAGCGTGCCCTGCCGATCCTGATCCACGCCGGGCGCGGCATCCCCGCGCTCGGCGCCCACGCCGTCGACCTGGCTGGCCGCTACCCCAACGCCCGCTTCATTCTCGCCCACGCCGGGATCTGTGACCTGTCCTGGATCTGGCGCGTGGCCGCCGATCATCCCAATCTGCTCTTCGACACCGCCTGGTGGATGCCGGCCGACCTCAAGGCGCTGTTCGCGCTCGTCCCCCCCGGCCAGATCCTGTTCGCCTCAGATGCCCCCTACGGCTCCACCGCGATCTCCGGGGTCTTCCAGCTCCGGGTGGCCCTCCAGGTCGGGCTCTCCGACCCCCAGATCCGCTCGATCGCCTCGGGTCAGTCGCTGCGGATCGCCGCGGGCGAGACGCTTGAGCCCCACGGTCCGGCGATCGGCGAGCGCGAGCTCGCCCCCCATTACCTGCTCGACCGCGTCTCGGAGTTCATCCTCCTGGGGGCGATCGCCACCATGCGCGAAAGCGAGGCCGGTCCCGAGATGCTCGCGCTGGCCCGGCTGGCTTGCGACGTCCCCGACGAAGTCGACGACGCACCCGTGTTCGCGGTCATCCGTCAGCTGCTCGATCTGTTCGATCAGGCCACCGCCCACGACCCCACCGATCGCCGCCGGCTGGCCTTTCTGATCCTGGCCGCCAACGTGGCCCGGACGCCCGACGTCCCGGTCCCGGCGCTGGCCTCAGGGCAACGCGCCTGAGTCACCCGGGAGGTTGCGCTCCCAGATCAGGCGCAGCCCGGTCAGCGTCAGCAGATCGTCGACCTCGTCGATCGTCTCGCGCACGGCCGGAATCAGCGCCTGAGCTAGACCGCCGGTGGCCAGCACCCGGGTTTCGGGGCCCAGCTCGTCGCGCAGCCGGCTCACGATCCCGTCCACCTGCCCCGCGAACCCGAACACGATCCCGCTGCGGATCGCCTCGACCGTGGACTTGCCGATCAGGGCGCGGGGCTCGGCCAGCTCGACCTTGGGCAGCTTGGCGGCTCGCTCGTAGAGGGCGTCAATCGAGATCTCGGCGCCCGGGGTGATGATCCCGCCCAGATACTCGCCCGCCGCCGAGACGACGTCGTAGGTGATCGCGGTCCCGAAGTCGACCACCACGCAGGCACCGCGCACCCGCTCGTAGGCGGCCACGGCGTTGACCAGGCGGTCGGCCCCGACCTCGCGCGGGTTGTCATAGCGAATCGGCATCCCGGTGCGGATCGTCGGTCCGACGATCAGCATCTCGTGAGCGAGGTAGCGCCGCGCCATCTCGGTCCACTCCTCCGAGAGCAGCGGCACCGACGAGGACACGATCGAGCGGTCGATGTCAGCGAAGCCCAGGCCGCGCAGGCCGAGCAGGTTGGACAGCACCGCCCCGAGCTCGTCTCGGGTGGACTCCGGCACGGTGGCAAACCGCCAGTGCTCGGCGATCTTGGTGCTGGCCGGGGCAAAGACGCCGAAGTGGGTCTGGGTATTGCCTACGTCGACGACCAGCAGCATGGGCGCATTACATCAGTGCGGGACCCGCCCGGCGGACCTCCGGGGTGGGCGGGGATCGGTTCAGCGCGTCGAGCCGGCCGGCCAAGCGCTGGCCGTCCGGTAGCGAGAGCGCTGGGTCGAGCTCGAGCAGGGGCACGAGCACGAACCGGCGCGAGCTGACCTCGGGATGGGGCAGGGTCAGCTGGGGCGACTCGTAGATCAGGTCGCCGAGCAGGAGCACATCGACGTCGATGACCCGAGGGCCGTGCCTGGCCCCGCCCGCCGCGCGGCCGACCTCCTGCTCGACTGCCTTGCAGGCCTCGAGCAGGGCCTCGGGATCGAGCTCGGTCTCGATCCGCAGGCACGCGTTGAGAAAGTCCGGCTGGTCGAGCACCAACCCCACCGGTTCGGTCTCATACACGGCCGAGCCCGCCCGAACCGTCACCCCCCGCGCGCGCAGCGCCGCCACCGCGGTTTGCAAATGACAGCGACGGTCGCCGATATTGGACCCCAGGCCGAGAAACCCGGTCCGCCTCACCGGCTGGCCTCGCGCCACACCTCCACCGAGACCTCGCCCACGGGCAGGACCAGCGGGGGCTCGGGCTTGGCCGCCTTGACCCATACCGCCCCGGCGTCGTATTGGTCCAGCAACCGCTCGGCAATCGCCGCGCACAGCCGCTCCAGGGTCTTGTAGGTGCGCTGCTGGGCGACCAGGTTGGCGAGCTCGCACACCTGGCCGTAGTCGATCGTGTCCTCGATGCGGTCGGTGATGGTGGCGTCGCACTCACCGACGTCGAGACGCAGGTCGAGCAGCAGCCGCTGACCAACCTCGCGTTCGGCGGCGCTGACCCCGAGATGGGTGTAGAGCGAGAGGCCACTGATTTCGATCGTGACCTCGGGCTCGGAGGCCTCCGCTTCGTCGTCTACGTCGTCGAACTCGTCGGCGTCGTCCTCTCCCATGCGGGCCTCACCGTAGCAGCCATGATCGCCAGGGCATCGTGGATTGGGGCGACGTCGTGGACGCGGAACACGCGGACGCCCCGCTCGTAGGCGATCAGGTTGGTGGCGATCGTGGCCGCGATCCGGTCCTCGACCGGCCGGGCGGTGATCTTGCCCAGAAATGACTTGCGCGAGGTGCCGATCACGACCGGCCGGCCCAGGGCGACGATCTCGTCCAGTCGCCGCAGCAGCTCGAGGTTGTGCTCAGTCGTCTTGCCAAAGCCGATGCCCGGGTCGAGCAGGATCCGCTCCGGCGCTACACCGGCCGCGACCGCGTCGGCCAGGCGGGTTTCCAGAAATCCCTTGACCTCTGAGACCACGTCGTCGTAGCGGGGGTCGCGCTGCATCGTGCGGGGCTCACCGAGCATGTGCATCAAGCAGCAGTCGGCTCCGGCGGCGGCGATCACCTCGGCCATCGCCGGGTCGCCGCGCAGGGCGGTGACGTCATTGACGAGCGTCGCTCCGGCTTGGAGGGCGGCGCGGGCCACGGGCGCCTTGGAGGTGTCGATCGAGAGCTGAGCGCCGCTGCCCCGGGCGCGCAGCCCCTCGATCACCGGGAGCACCCGGCGCAGCTCCTGCCCCTCGGGCACCGGGTTGGCCCCGGGCCGCGTGGACTCCCCGCCGACGTCGAGGATCGTCGCCCCGGCCCGTTCGAGGGCCAGCCCGTGGTCGATGGCCGCCCGGGCGTCGAGGTAGAGCCCGCCGTCGGAGAACGAGTCCGGGGTGACGTTGACGATCCCCATGACCTGAAACTCGCCCTCGGCGGCGCCGGCCACCGGCCTCCTCATCGCCGGGCCATCCGGGCGGTTTCGGGCGGTTCGGGCAAGCCGGCGGTCATCGCGGGCCCTCGCCGGGCCAGTAGCCGTGACGGTCGAAGTACTCCCGGGCCTCCTCCTCGACCTCGCGCTCGCGGTTGGACTCGACGCTCATCCGGAACAACCAGTTCACCATCCAGACGATGATCGCCACGATCACCAGCCCCACCCCCGCCCCGGCCTCCAGTGTGCGGCTCGAGCTCTGGTCGGAGAGGCTGGCGTGGCCGAGCACGATCAGCACGATCCCGACCACAGCGATCGCCGCCGGCAGCCAGACCCGGGTCAACGAGAGGAAGATGCGGCCAATCGTGGCGGGTTCTTCTCCGGTCTCCATGTCCCCCGGGGACGTTAGCTGGGCCGGCCACCACGTTCGCGTACCGCCCAAGCTCGCCCTCGGCAGCGGCGTTCGGGGACCGTCAGCCGGCTACTCGGCGGTGCCGCCGGCCAGCCCAGGCCGCGGCAGGGGCCGCGGGGCATCGCGCCCCACGCGCTCGGCCGGCGTACCCGTGATCTGGGGCACCTCCGGCGGCGGCGGCGCCTCAGAGCCGAAGACTTCCTCCTCGGTCTGACCGTCGAGCAGGGCCGCGAACTGGGCCTTCTCGATCGTTTCCCGCTTGATCAGGATCTCGGAGAGCTTGGTCAGCGCTTCGCGCTTCTCGGTCAGGATCTCGCGGGCCTGGACGTGGGCTGACTCGACGATGCGGCGGATCTCGTCATCAATCTCGCGGGCGATCTCGTCGGAGTAGTCGGGCTCGGACGAGAACTCCCGGCCCAGGAACGGCTGGCCGTGATCGTGGCCGAACACGCGGGGGCCGAGCTTGTCGCTCATCCCGAAGCGCATGACCATCTGCTTGGCCGTCGCGGTCACCTTCTCGATGTCGTTGGCCGCGCCCGTGGTGATCTCGTCAAAGCAGATCTCCTCGGCGGCGCGACCCCCCAGGGTCATCGCCATCTGGTCCAGCAGCTCACCGCGGGTGGTCAGGAACTTGTCCTCACCGGGCAAGGAAATGGTGTAACCCAGGGCCTGGCCACGGGAGACGACCGAGATCTTGTGGATCGGATCGGAGTGGGGCAGGAAGTGGCCGACGATCGCGTGCCCCATCTCGTGGTAGGCGGTGATCTTGCGCTCCTTGTTGCTCATCACCCGGGTCTTCTTCTCGGGACCGGCGATCACCCGCATGATCCCCTCCTCGAGCTCGACCTGGGTGATCTCGCGCTTGCCGTTGCGGGCCGCGAGCAGCGCCGCCTCGTTGACCAGGTTTGATAAATCAGCGCCGGTGAAGCCGGGGGTCTGGCCGGCCAGCACGTCGACGTTGATCTCCCGCGCCAGCGGCTTGCCACGCGTGTGGACCTCAAGGATCTTCTTGCGGCCCAGGCGGTCGGGGCGGTCGACGACGATCTGGCGATCGAAGCGCCCGGGACGCAGAAGGGCCGGGTCGAGGATGTCGGGACGGTTGGTGGCAGCAATCAGGATGATGTTGTCCTTCATCTCAAAGCCGTCCATCTCGACCAGCAGCTGGTTCAGCGTCTGCTCGCGCTCGTCGTGACCGCCGCCCAGTCCGGCGCCGCGATGGCGGCCGACGGCGTCGATCTCGTCCATGAAGATGATGCAGGGGCTGTTCTGCTTGGCCTGCTCGAACAAGTCACGCACGCGCGAGGCGCCGACGCCGACGAACATCTCGACGAAGTCCGAGCCGGAAATCGAGAAGAACGGGACCCCGGCCTCGCCGGCCACGGCACGGGCGAGCAGCGTCTTCCCGGTCCCCGGTGGTCCGTACAGGAGCACGCCCTTGGGGATCCGCGCGCCGAGGGCCTGGAATTTCTTGGGGTTCTCGAGGAACTCCTTGATCTCGTGCAGCTCCTCGACCGCCTCGTCGACGCCGGCCACGTCGCGGAAGGTGATCTTGGGCGAATCCACCGACATCCGCTTGGCCCGCGACTTCCCGAACGACATCACCTTGGAGCCCCCACCCTGGACCTGGTTCATGAGGAAGATCCAGAACCCGATGAAGATCACGAACGGGAGGATGTAGGTCAGCAGCGAGAGCCAGCCGTTGGAGGACTTGCTCTGGACGTCGAAGCCCTGGGCCGGGACCAGCGTGTGCGCGTCGGTGATCAGCCTGGGCGCGTAGGAGTCCGGATACCCGACCGTGTACTTCTGTCCGCCGTAGAGCGTGACCGAAGCCGCGTTTGACTTCTGGTCGAGGGAAAGCTGCTTGACCTGGTGGTTGTCGAGCGCGGTGAGCATGTCACCGAAGGTTCGGGGCGTGCCGTGACTCGAGTTTCCGATCAGCTTCTGGGCGAAAAAGGCCAGAACGACAACGATCAGAATCGGAAAAGCGGCGCTCTTAAAGAACCTGCTCATAGGGAATCAGCAAGCGTAGCACCTGGCTTTGGCCCGTCAGCCAGGCTGCATCGCGGCCCTTTCACTCCTTCAACGCGGCCACGTAGGGGAGGTTGCGGTAGCGCTCGCCGTGGTCGAGCCCGTATCCGATCGCGAACTGGTCCGGGATCTCAAAGCCGACATAACGGGTCTCGAGGTCAACCTTACGCCGCTCGGGCTTGATCAGCAACGCACAGACCTCGAGCGAACGAGGGTGGCGGCCGGCCAGATTGCGCAGCAGGTACTGGAGCGTGAGCCCGGAGTCCACGATGTCCTCGACGATCAGCACGTCGCGGCCCTCGATCGCGGCATCGAGGTCCTTGAGGATCCGGACCACGCCGGAGGACTTGGTCGCCGAGCCGTAGGAGGCGACGGCCATGAAATCGACCTCGACGGGGATCTCCAGCGCCCGCATCAAATCCGACAGGAAGAACACCGCCCCCTTGAGGACGCCGATCAGCACCAGATCCTTGCCCGCGTAGTCGCGGGAGACCTCGGCCGCCAGCTCGCGCACCCGCCGCGTGAGAGCCTCCTCGGGAACGAGGATCTCTCCAATCGCGCCGTCATCGTTCACGGACATCAGTTTAAGGGGCGTGCTCGGCCCAGTGGCCCGCTCGGCACCGCTCGCACGCTCGCGCTCCGGATCCACGGCCGCGGCCGAGTCGTCCGGCTGCACGCCCGGTTGGTGGCCGCGGTCGGTCACCAGGGCCGGCGTGGGTCCGAACCGCAGCACGCCCGAGGCGGCGGTGGCCCGGACCCCGTGGGGCAGGTCCAGTGACGCGGTCCCGTGCTCGGAGAGCGCCGCGACCTCCGCGGCCCGCCGAGCGGCCCCCGCCGCCGGCCCCCGGGCCGCCGCGTCGGCCAGGCGCTGGACCACCAGCCGCTGAACCGCCGGGGCCAGCTCGCGCAGGGTGGCGAGTTCGATCTCGTTCCGCCCCTGCAGCGCCGTCGCGACGACCCCGTCGAGCACGTCACCCTCATCGCGCAGGATCTCGGCCAGGGCGAGGACGTTGTCCTGCGCCGCCGGGTGGATGCGCTCCAGCGCCGGAACCAGGTCGCGCCGGATCCGGTTGCGTGCGTAGGCGTCTGAGGCGTTGCTCTCGTCCTCGCGCCAGGCCAGGCCCCGGGCGGCGCAGTAGGCAGCCGTTTGCGCACGCGTATAAGAGAGCAGCGGGCGGATCAGGGGCGGCTGGGCAAGATCTCTCGGACGCATGCCCATCAGCGCCCGGCGACTCGGCGACGAGGCCAGCCGGTACAGGATCGTCTCGATCTGATCGGTGGCCGTATGCCCGGCGGCGAGGTCGGCACCGAGCGCCAGCGCGAGCTCGGTCGCCGCGCCGTAGCGCTGATCACGGGCCCACGCTTGCACGTTCCCGGCCGGCACCCGCGGCGGCCGGTGCACCTCGAGCGCCACCCGGAGCTGTGCGCACAGATCGGCGCACTGGCGCTCGTCGGCGTCGGCGGCGGCGCGGAGCCCATAGTTGGCGTGGACCGCGGTGACCACGCTCGCACCGGCGATTCGGACGGCCAGGTCGAGCAGGCAGGTCGAGTCGCGCCCGCCCGAGAGCATGACCACGACGGGCCGGTCGGCCGCGAGCAACCCGTCGCCGATGACCTGGTCAAGCATCACGGCTCCTCCCGCTGGCGGGCGATGAAGATCTCGGTCGCCTCGTGAAAGCCCTTGAGCTTGACCTCGGCGATCCGCTCGAACTCGAGATGAGGAGCGCGCGAGTAGTCCACCACCGGCCGGGTGACGAGCACCTCACCGGCGGCCGAGCGGGCCGCCACCCGGGAGGCGATGTTGATGTCCCGGCCGTAATAGTCGCCGTCGCGGTAGAGCGCCACGCCGTAGTGGATGGCGATCCGCGGCAGGGGGCGCTCGGTCTGCAGGCGCTGAAAGCCCACCGCCCAGTCGGTCAACGCCGCGGGATCGGAACCGACGATCATCGCCTCGTCGCCGATCGTCTTGATCACGCGGGCGTCCTCGGGCAGCGTCACCTCGACCGCGTCGACGAAGCGCTCGACGGCGTCGACGGCGGTCAGCTCCCCCTCCTCCTCGGTCAGGCGCGTGTACCCGGCCAGATCGGCAAAGGCGATCGCCACCCGCATCCGCCCGAGGTCGATCTGGCTGCCCTCCAGATCGGACTCCATGTGACCGACGACATCCTGTTCGACGAAGTACTGCAGGTAACGCTGGTGGACCTGATCGAGCACGGGTCCGGCCAGCGGCAGCACCGCGCGGGAGATGGCGTGCATCTGCTCGGCCGTCTCCACCCCGGTCGTCCCCGCCCGCATCAGCGGCTCGTGTACATACAGATGAAAGAGACGGACTTCGGCGTCGGCGATCCGGGCCATGGCCTGACCGTAGACGCGGACGAGCTGGAGCAGGGCGACCAGCGGGAAGCCCGATTCGAGCACGGCGTTGACGTAGCGCAGCAGCTGCACGTCATCCTCGGTGACCGTGTCCGAACGCTCGGGGCTGAGGCCCAGCCCGTTGACCAGGCGTTCGACCAGGCCCTGGTCGAGCCCGGTCTCCCGCGCCGCGTCCCGGATCGAGACCCGCTCGGGATCGGAGGGGAAGAGGTCCTCGAGAAATCCGAAGGCGAGCCGGCCCTCCTCGGTGGCGCGCGCGATGCTGTCGAGCGAGTGGCCGCGCGCGCGCATCCGCGCCACCACCCGCGCGGTCCCGATCGCCGAGGCCGTCCACTCGCCCGCGTACTGGGGGATCAGACCGCGCTTGAGCCAGCGCCGGAGCGTGGCCGGCTGCACGCCGACGCGTTGCGCAGCCTCGGCGAGGGTCACGCGCCGGGCCCCGGGTTCAACGCCGCGACCCGCCTGTCCAGCGGATCAGCAAGATGGCGACGGGGTCTCGGTGAGGACGAGGCCCCGTCGCCCGCGGGACTTACGGCCCGCTGCGTCGGCCGTCGGCGCTCGTCACGTTTCCGGCGGCGCCTCGCGGTCACACTCAGTGGCGCGACCACGTTCCGACCTGTTGCCTGACTGATTCGCTAGGTCTACTCGGCATAGGGCGAAAAGTCAATCCCGCGCGCGGGAGGCCACGGATCTGAACCGGTTACAGCTCCAGGTGGGGATAGTCGGCGGCCACCATCTCGCGGTAGCGCTCGAACAGCGGCTTGGTGATCGGGATGATGGCCAGCGCCGCCTTGACGTCTCCCCCCGTCTTGATCTTCCGCCGGGCGATCGCGATGGCGACGTTCTCCTTGCCCTGGAAGTACCTGTTGGCGGTCTCGGAGCTCATCGTCATGCGCACCTTGGGTTCCCACGAGACGTCGTCTGACCACTCCCAGGCGAGGTCGGGCTCGTCCTCGCCGCCCGCTCGAACGTTGACCACGAGATCGAGGTCGCTGAACTCAAAGCGCTGGGGCGTGTCGGCCTCGCGGAGCTTGGGCCCCATCTCGGGGTCGTCGCGCATCAGCGCGAAGGTTCGGTCCATGACCTCGCGGAACTCCTGGGCGGACTTGAACTCGGCCATCGCGCGGCAGTCTACGCCGCGGGACCGCATCCCGCCCGCGGCGGGCACTGGCGCGCGCCGCGTAACCTCGCCGCACCCGTGCCGACTCCGATCCACCTTCACCCCACCGCGCCGCTGGCGCAGCGCGTCCTACTCCCCGGGGATCCGGGGCGCGCGCTGCGCCTGGCGCAGGCGCTGCTCGAGACGCCGCGGATGTTCAATCACAACCGCGGGCTCTGGGGCTACACGGGAACCGCGGCGGACGGCGAACCGCTTACGATCCAGAGCACGGGGATGGGCGGCCCGAGCGCGGCGATCGTGATCGCCGAGCTGCACGATCTCGGGGCCCGACGCCTGGTCCGCGTCGGAACCTGCGGCGCGCTCAGACCCGGCCTGGCCTTCGGGCAGCTGCTCGTGGTCAGCGAGGTGATCGCCCAGGACGGCGCCAGTCGGGCGCTGGGCGCGGGCGAGCGGATCGCGGCCGACGGACCCCTGCTCGAGCGTCTGCGCGCGGCGGCCGGAGCCGACGCCGACAGCGGACCGATCGTTTCCACCGACCTGTTCTACGACGGACCCGCGCGCGCAGAGGACGGGTGGCGGGCGCTGGGGGCGCTGGCGGTCGAGATGGAGGCCGCGACCCTGTTCGCGCTCGCCGCCCGACGCGGGTTTCAGGCCGGCGCGCTGCTGATCGTCTCGGATCTACTCGGGCCCGAGCGCCGCCGGATCGACCCCGACGCCCTGCTGGCGGCCGAGCTCGAGCTCGGGACGGCGGCGCTGTGCGCCCTGGCTCCTGAGACCGGCTAAGCGGGCTTGGCCGGCTTAGCGCGCGGCTTGCTCGCCGACTTCGCGCGCGGCTTGCTCGCCGACTTCGCGGCCGGCTTGCTCGCCGACTTCGCGGCCGGCCTGCTCGCCGACTTCGTCGCCGGCTTGCGCGACGCCTCGAGGCGCTCGAGCGCGGCCTCGATCTTGGCCAACCGTTCCTCGACCGAAGTGGAGGCCGCCGAGCGCTCGAGGCGGGTGTCGAGCCGATCCAGGCCGTCTTCGATCCCCTCCAGACGCTGGGAGACGCTCCGCACCCGGCGGGTGAGCCGCTCGAGGTCGCTGGCCGAGGGCAGGTTGAGGGCCCCCATGGCCACCTCCTGCGCGCGCATCGCGCGCTCGCGAGTCTCAAACGCCGCCGACAGGGCACTGGTCACGACCGAGTTCTCGAGCAGCTCTTGGGCGAGCTTGCCGATCGCCTCTTCGCTGCGCTTAGTCACCTGGCCCCGAAATCCACCGTCTTCGCTCATCGCGCGGACTCTAGCGGCTAGCGGCCCCCGCGCTAGAGCCGACCAGCACCGGTCCGAGGCCGCAGGACAGTAGGCTAACCCTCAACCTGAACCTTACTCTAGCCCCGATATCTCGCTTTGGGGCCGATTCGGCTCGCCGGCCCCCGGCTCGATCGGCCAATCCGCCCGCAGCCAGCGCGTTTTCTGCCCGCGCGGGGTCCGCGCTCCCCCGTGACGGTTCCCAATTGCAAACCGCTGGTGCAATCAGTAGCTTTGCGCCCACGTTGCCTTGTGCCCGGAACACAAGCGCTGCTCAAACAACTCACAAAGTGGCGCACACCGTGACCCGTCGGAGGAGTAGGAGACATTGAGGAGTAGCCGGAAGCTGCTGTACGTGATCGCGCTCACGGCCAGCCTCCTTGGGGTCTTCGGCGTGGTCGGCCTGCCGTCCGCGGCGGCCGACGCGTGCACGGTCCAGGTCACCGTCTTGGGCGGAAAGACCTACACGTTCTCCGTGAACGTGCCGCCCGGCACGCCGATCTCGAGCCTGAAGCTGCCGATCTCCGGCGTGGTCGTGTCCGAGACCGAGACCTGCACGCCGACCTCCGGCAGCTCGACGACCACGACCACCACGACCAGTTCGAGCTCGGCCTCGGGGTCCACCACCACGACGTCGCGCTCGAGCTCGAGTACGACCTCGACCTCGACTTCAACCTCTAGGTCGAGCACCACACCGACACCGCTGGCGGGCAAACCGGCCAAGAAACAGAAGCCGTCGACACACCCGCAGGCGGGCACGCCGGCGCGGTCCTCCGGCCCCAAGGCCAAGAAGAAGAAAAAGGTTGTCCTGCCCTCCGGCAAGGGTGTCCCGGGCACCAGCAATCCGACCTTCTCGCTCTCGCTCCCCGGCGCGGCGCCGATCGGCGTCCCGAACTTCTTCATCGATTCCTTCCGGATCCCGCCGTTCTTGATCCCGATCTACCAGGCCGCTGGAATCGAGTACCAGGTGCCATGGCAGGTATTGGCGGCGATCAACGAGATCGAGACCGACTACGGGCGCAACCTCTCGGTCTCCTCGGCCGGCGCGGTCGGCTGGATGCAGTTCCTGCCCTCGACCTTCAAGACCTGGGGCGTGGACGCCAACGGCGATGGCGTCGCCGACCCCTACAACCCGGTCGACGCGATCTTCAGCGCCGCGCGCTACCTCCACGCCGCCGGCGCCTCTCAGAACCTCAGCCAGGCCGTCTTCGCCTATAACCACGCCACCTGGTACGTGCAGTCCGTGCTCCTGCGGGCCAAGCTGATCGGGGGCATCCCCTCCCAGCTGCTCGGCGCGCTGACCGGGCTCGTCCAGGGTCACTTCCCCGTCGCCGCTCCAGCCAAGTACGCCGACAACTCGGTCGTGGCGCTCTCCAGGCACCGGGCCCGCGGCGCCAACGCCGCGGTGGCGATCGGTTCCACGCCCGGCTCGAGCGGGACCTCGATCTTCGCCAAGCGCGGCGCGCCGGTGATCGCCGTCAACGACGGAAAGATCGTGAAGATCGGCCAGAACGCCAAGCTCGGGAGCTACGTCGAGCTCCAGGACGCGACCGGCAACATCTACACCTACTCACAGCTCGGTTCGGTCGCCAAGACCTACCCGGTGCCCAAGCCGGTCAAGATCACCGCCCGCGACATCGCCCGCGAACTTGCAGCTCCGGCCGGCAAGCCGCCGACCAAAGCCGCCAGCGCCGGCGCACAGGCCAAGCCGCTGACCCCGGCCAGCGCGGGCATCCAGTCCGGGGGGCCCGCGTCGGCAAAGACCCCACGCGCGGTCAAGACCACGGCCAAGGCCGCCTCCCACCCGGCCGGCCCGGGCCCGATCACGCTTCCGGTCAAGCCTGCCGCGCCGGCCAGCACGGTGGCCGCCCCGCTGGCCAAGGAGCGCCTGTTCGCCAACCCCAACCGGCCCGCGTCCTACGCCGCCGGCGGCGTCTCGCAGGTCCGCAACGCCAGCCAGCAGATCTCCAACTTCCAGAACTTCTTCTCCGACACCCTGCACCTGGGCAAGAGCCAGTACACGCTCAAGAAGCTGCACCGCGGCGCGATCGTCGTCGCCGGGACGATTCTCGGCCGAATCGGCGGCGCCTCCCAGGGCGTCTCGTCACACCTCTACTTCCAGGTCCAGCCGGCCGGCAAGAACGCCCCGCACATCGACCCCAAGCCGATCCTCGACGGTTGGAAGCTGCTCGAGGCCACCGCCGTCTACCGCGCCGCCGGCGTCGACCCGTTCTTCGGCCCGGGCGCCAAGAACCCGACCGTCGGCCAGGTTCTACTGATGTCAAAGACCCAGCTCACCGAGCGCGTCCTCCAGGACCCCAAGGTCCAGATCTACAACTGCGGCCGTCGGGACATCGCCACCGGGCAGATCGATCGCCGCGTGCTGGCCACGATCGAGTTCCTCTCCGCCTCGGGCCTGAGTCCCGATGTCTCGGGCCTCCAGTGCGGGCACTCGCTGACCGGGACCACGGGGACTGACGCCGCCGGGGCGACCGGAGCGAGCGTCGACATCTCCAGGATCAACCGCATCCCGGTTCTCGGTCACCAGGGGTCGGGCTCGATCACCGATATCGCGATCCGCCGCCTGCTCACCCTCCAGGGCAGCATGCGCCCCGATCAGATCGTCAGCACGATCGCCTACAAGGGCCAGAGCAACACCCTCGCGCTCCCTGATCACAAGAACCGGATCCAGGTCACGTTCACCCCGGCCTACGGAACCAACAAGAAGCTCTCCAAGCAGGTCAAGAGCCTGCTCCAGCCGGGCCAGTGGGTGCAGCTGATCAACCGCATCAGCCAGATCCCCGAGCCGGTCGTACCGATCGCTCCTTCCCGGTACGCCCTGCGCACGCCGGGCCACTGAAGCCGGCGGCCGCGGGCCGTGAGCGCCTCCTCGCCCCTGTTCAGGTTCGTCCAGGCCGAGCTCCCCTGGCAGCTCGGGCCGCCCGACGGGCGCTATCTGGTGCGTCCTGAAGCCCGGCCGGACGCTCCGCCTTCGCACGTCATCGTGCTGGCCACGCTGGGGGCTCCCGAACGCCGGCGCCTGGCCCGCCAGCGCCGCGAAGCCCCGCCTGAGCCGGCGCCGACCCCGGTGGCCACCACGCGGGCGACCGTGATCGAAGTCGGCTCACCCGCCGCCACGCCCGAGGCGGCTCGAGCTTGGCTGAGCCAAGCAGGTCAGGCGGAGCTCGAGGCGGGGTTTGAGGTCCTCAACCGCGTCCTGCACGCCTATCGCCTGGTCACCGCCGACCCCTATCTGCACCCGGTGGTCCGCGGGCACGCGATCGTCTCCCGGCTCGGCTTCGGGGCCGGGGAACAGGTCGCCGACGGTCTCTGGTCAGACGCCCGCGAGATCAACGTCCGTGAGACCCGCCAGCGCCGTCTGCGCGTTCTGCACCCGCAGGCCCGGCTGGCGGCCGTGCTGGGGGCGCGCGAAGCGCCCCTGGCCTGCGAGGAGCTGGTCCTGCGCGCCCGCCTCGACCTCGACCACGGCCGCGATCGCGAGGCCGCGCTCCAGCTCCTGGTCGCCCTCGACGCCGCCCTGGCCGAGCTGGCGGTCGATCCCCGCGGCGCCGAGCTCACCGCCCGCCTGACCGAGCTGCGCGGGCAGCGCGAAGCGACCGCCCAGGCGGCCCAGGCCGCGCTGGCCGGGCCGGTCTCCGCCCCCGACCGCGCGGCGGTCGTCTTCACCCTGGAACGGATTGAGTCGGCGCTGCGGGCCCGCGCGGTGGCCAACGCCTGACCGTCGGGCGCCGGCTCCGGCCCGCGCGCCTCAGTTCAGGCCGAAGTACGTCGCCACGGCGCTCAGCTCATCGACCACGTCACCGGTGCAGCGCACGGCCGCATGAGCATCGAAGGCGGTCGGACCCTGGGTCACGATCGCGAGCCGGCCACCGGACTGGAGGGTGATCGCGGGCAGCTGGGCGACCGGAAAGACCTCGAGCGAGGAGCCGACGCAGAGCAGCAGGTCGGCACCCGCGGCCAGCGCCTCGGCGCGCTGCAGCGCGCCGGCGGGCAGGTATTCGCCGAACAGGACCACATCGGGCTTGAGCGGCTGCGCACAATCACAGCGGGGCACGCCCGCCTCGTCGGCCCGTAGGCGCGCGCGGACATCGTCGGCTGGGTAGCGTGCGCCGCAGACCAGGCAGGTGCAGTGATCGATCGTCCCGTGGACCTCGATCAGCTCACGCGTTCCCGCCTTGAGGTGCAGGCGGTCGATGTTCTGGGTGATCACGGCCTCGACGTGACCAGCCTGCTCGAGGGCGGCCAGGACGGCGTGCGCGCGGTTGGGGCGCTTGTCCTCGAGGGTCTGAAAGCGGTGGCCGTAGAAGGCCCAGAAACGCACGGGATCGCGGTGAAAAGCGTCGATGTGGGCCACCTCCATCGGGTTGACCTTCTCCCACAGCCCGGTGCCCGGCGAGCGGAAGTCCGGGATCCCCGACGGGACCGAGATCCCGGCCCCGGTGAGGGCCACCACGGAGTCCGACGCGCCGATCAGCTCGGCCAATCGGGTGGCCGCGGCGATGACGGGACTGCTCAACGGCCCGAGAAGCGAGCCGTACGCTTGCCGACGAAGGCCGCGATCCCCTCGCGGGCGTCCTGCGAGCCGAACACGGCGCCAAAGCCCTGCTGCTCGGCCTCGATCCCGGCGTCCAAGTCCCCGGCGGCCGACACGCGCTTGATCTGTTCGATGGCCAGCGGCGCTTGACCGGCGAGCTTGCGCGCCCAGGCGATCGCCGTGTCGAGCAGCTCATGGTCGGGCACCGTCCGGGTCACCAGGCCGTACTCGAAGGCCTCCAGAGCCCCAATCGGCTCGCCGGTCAGGTTGAGCTCCAGGGCCTTGGCCTCGCCGACCAGGCGCGGCAGCCGCTGGGTGCCCCCGAAGCCGGGGATGATCCCGAGGGTGATCTCGGGCTGACCGAAGCTGGCCGACTCGGCGGCGATCCGGAAGTCGCAGGCCATGGCCAGCTCGCAGCCGCCGCCGAAGGCGAGCGCGTTGACGGCCGCGACCGTGGCCACCGGTGAGCGCTCCATGTCGCGCAGCAACCCGTGCATCGCCTCGACCAGGTCGCGTCCGGCTGCCGCGTCCATTTTCGTGAAGGCCTTGATGTCGGCCCCGGCGCAGAACAGCATCGGGTTGGCCGAGGCGAAGACCAGCGCCCGCACCGAGTTGGCTGCGGTGACCGCGTCCCACACGTTGCGCAGCGCCTGGACGACCTCCGGGGAGATCGAGTTGGCCGGGGGGCGGTCCAGCCAGGCGATGGCCAGCTGGTCGCGGGTCTCGAGCTTGACCGGACTCTCCGCCCAGCCGGCGTCGGGGCGCGGGTAGGAAAAGAAGCCCTGGCCGGTCTTCACGCCGAGGCGCCCCTGAATCACCAGCCGGCGCAGCAGGGTCGGCGGCTCGAACGCCTCTCCCCACTCCTGAGCGGCTTTCTCGAGCTTGGCTAGGACGACATCTAGGCCGGCCTGGTCGGCGCGTTGCAGCGGCGGCGGGACGATCCCCGCGCCGGCCATCATTCCGAGGTCGATGTCCTTCATCGCCGCCACGCCCTCCTCGAGGACCAGGCAACTCTCGACCAGGGCCTTGAGCGTGAAGCGCTCGACGAGCGCTGCGGTGTCGATGGGTTGGTCAGCCGTGCTCATAGAAGCCTTTTCCGGTCTTGGCCCCCAGGTCGCCGGCGGCCACCAACGCCTTGAGCTGCGGGTGGACGACGAAGCGCTCGCCGTAGGCCTCGCTCAGATGCTCGGCGACGTGTAGGACGGTGTCCAGGCCGAGCAGGTCGGCGAGAAAGAAGGGGCCCATCGGCGCCACCTTGGACTCGGCCACCGCCTGGTCGAGCGCGGGGATCGGGATCCCGGTCTGCACCTGGTAGCGCCACAGCTCGGACACGGCCGAGTTGAGGATCCGGTTGACCACGAACCCGGGAGCCTCGCCGCAGCGGATCGCCATCTTGCGGATCATCTGAGCGAAGTTGGCGGCGGCCTGAGAGGTCTCGGCGGAGGTCTCCTCCCCCTCGACCACCTCGATCAGCCGCATCACCGAGGCCGGATAGAAGAAGTGAAAGCCCACCACCTTCTCGGGCCGGCTGGTCACCTCGCCGATCTCGGTGATCGACAGCGACGAGGTGTTGGAGGCCAGGATCGCGTGGCCCGGGGTGACCTCGTCGAGCTCGGCGAACACGGCCTGCTTGACCTCCATCCGCTCGGGCACGGCCTCGATCACGAAGTCGACATCGCCGAAGCCCTCATAGCCGGTCGTGCCCGTGATCAGGCTCAGCTGGCGGTCGCGCTCGGCCGGCTCGAGCTTGCCGGCTTGCACGCGGGTCTCCCAGAGCGAGCGGGCCTTTTCGATCCCCTGATCGACGAGCTTCGGGTCGACGTCCTTGAGCACAACCGGAATGTCGGCGGCGGCGATCGCGTGGGCGATCTCCCCTCCCATCGTGCCGGCGCCGACCACGGCGGCTTTGAAGACGAACACCCGCCTGAGTCTACGTGGGGCGCCCGGCTCGGGACGCCTCGAGCTCAGCCCCGAACCGGGCCAGCGTGGCTCGCAGCGAGGTGACCATCGGCCGGCGGATGAACAGGGGATCGATGATCCGCAGGGCCAGCGAGCGCTTGCGGAAGCGGTATTGCAGGGCCAGGGTCACCTCGACGCTGCCGTCGTCAGGCGTGAAGGTGACCGACTGCTCGCCTTCGATCGATGCGTCGGTCACGGCCACCGTCTGACCCCGCAGGGGCTCATGCACGAGCACGCGCTCGGTGACCCGGCCGCGCCCCGCCGGCCCTGACTCCCAGGCCACCGCGGCCCCGGCAGCCGGCCAACCCGAGTCGACGGCGAGCACCCGGTCCAGGCCATCCACCCAGCGCGACCAGCGGCCGGTGTCATACCAGCACCGCTCCGCCTCCGAAACGGTGCCGGGGAACGTCTGGGCGACCCGGATGGCTGCCATCCGGCTCATTGTCGCCGCTGGAGCGCGACGGGAGTAGGCTCAGCGTGCGTTATGACGGACAACCTCCCCGAGGCCATCGAGCCTTATCCGGAGATCTCCTCCAAGGCCTACGAGCACCCGGCCGACCGCGCCGCCACCGCGGCTCTGAAGGCGGTCCCGATGCTCGACACGGTGGTCCGCAAGCTGGTCGAGTTCCGCTACGAGCGGGCCCTGCGCCAGTTCTACCTGGGCAACTCGATCAAGATCGGCGAACGCCAGCTGCCCGACGTCTGGACGTCCTACCAGGGCGTCGGCCGGATCCTCGACATGCCCGACGAGTACGACATCTACGTCAGCTCGGCGCTGCCCTTCAACGCGGTCACGATCGGCTCCCAGAAGCCGATCATCGTGTTCGGCGCTTCGCTGCTGCGCGAGCTCGGGGCGGCCGAGCAGCGCGGCGTGATCGCCCACGAGCTCGGACACATCCTCTCTGACCATGTGCTCTACATGACCGCGCTGGACATCCTCCTGCGCGGGGTCAACCTGCCCGGGGTGGTCGGCCTTCCCCTCCGTGCCGTCCGTGCCGTGCTGCTCGAGTGGCGCCGCGCCGCCGAGCTCAGCTGCGACCGGGCCGCGGTCCTGGCTGTCCGCGACCCGCAGATCGTCTGCCGGACGCTGATGGTGGTGGCCAGCGGCATGCCCGCCGCACGCCTCGATCTCGACGCGTTCATGGCCCAGGCCATGGAGTACGAGAACTGGGAGGACTCCCACGACCGCGTGCGCCGCTTCTTCATCGAGATCGGCGCCACCCACTCCTTCGCCGTGCGCCGGGTTTCCGAGGTCATGCGCTGGGTCCAGAGCGGCGAATACGACCGCATCATCCGCGGCGAGTACCGCCGCCGCGGCGAGGAGACCAACGTCCGCGAGGAGGCCGGCGACGCCATGGAGTTCTACTCCGAGCGCTTCCGCGCCCTGTTCCGCGAACTGGGCGAGAACGTGACCAGCCTCGGCTCCCAGGTCGGTGACGCCAGCCAGAAGGCGGCCGACTGGCTCCGCAACCGCGGCGGCGGCGGCAGCAGCTCCGAGTAGCCCCCCCCCGCTGTCCCACCCCCCGCCCCGCCGCCAGGTCTCCTCGGCGCCGCAATAGTTGCCGCATATCGCTCCCAACCGCCCGTTGGGCCCAGCGGGTCTATCTCTTGACAATCCAGTCTGAACGATATATCTTTGACACATCGTTATAGATCGACCGAAGGAAATCACCACCATGACAGGCAATTCATTTGCTCAAGATTGGCCGGGACGCAGAGCCCGGCACCACCGCCACGGCCGCTACGACTGGACGTTCGCCAAGGGGAAGGGCAAGGGCCTTCACCACCGCCCCAGCCCCGAGGAACTCGCGGACCTGATCGCGTTGCGACGCATGAGGGGTGGCCCGTTTGGAGGCGGCCCGTTCGAGGGCCGCTTCGGCGGCGGACCGATGGGACACGGTCCCCGGGGCCGGGGGCGCGTCCGCCCCCGGCGCGGCGATGTCCGCCTCGCTCTCCTGCGCCTGCTCGGCGAGGAGCCGCGCAACGGCTACCAACTGATGCAGACCATCGAGGAGCGCAGCGGCGGCCGTTGGCGTCCGAGCCCCGGCTCGGTCTACCCGACCCTCGCCCAGCTCGAGGACGAGGGCCTGGTGCGCTCAACCGAGGCTGGCGGCGCCCGTCACTTCGAGATCACCGATGCCGGACGCGAGCACCTCGACTCCCGCTCGGCCGAGCGCGATCCCTGGGAGCCCGCTGACGAGGAGTCAGAGCACGCGCTCACCGAGCTCGGTCCGCTCGTGATCGGAATCGGCAAGGCGGCGTGGCAGGTCGCTTCGGTGGGCGACGAGGGCCAGCGTGCCCGCGCGATCGAGGTACTGGCCGAGACCCGGCGCGCCCTGTACCGGATTCTCGCCGAGGATTCGCCCGAAGGCGGAGACACCGAGACCCAAACCCAGGTCTGAGTCCGCGCCTGACGACGGCGTAACGTACGCGCTCACCGTGTCAGACAACGGATCCTCTGTACCCGCCGCGATCACCGTCCGCGACCTCGCCAAGAACTTTGGCGAGGTGCGGGCGGTCCGGGGCGTCAGCTTCGAAGTCGCCACCGGCGAGGTGTTCGGCTTCCTGGGCCCCAACGGGGCCGGCAAGACGACGACCATCAACATGCTCTGCACGCTGGCCAAGCCGACCTCCGGTGTGGCCACGGTGGCCGGCCATGACGTGGTGCGCGAGCGCGATGACGTGCGCCGTCACATCGGGCTCGTGTTCCAGGATCCGACGCTCGATGGCTACCTGACCGCGGCTCAGAATCTGCGCCTGCACGCTGATCTCTACGGGGTGCAGAGCGATCTCGTGCCTCCGCGCATGCGCCAGGTGATGGAGATGGTCGGGCTGTGGGACCGCAAGGACTCCCCGGTGGCCACCTTCTCGGGCGGCATGCGCCGGCGGCTGGAGATCGCCCGCGGGCTCATGCACTCACCGCGGGTGTTGTTCCTCGACGAGCCGACGATCGGCCTCGATCCTCAGACCCGACGGTCGATCTGGGGCTACATCCGTGAGCTCAAGGAACGCGAGGAGATCACGATCTTCATGACCACGCACTACATGGACGAGGCCGAGTGGTGTGACCGGATCGCGATCATGGACCACGGTCAGATCGTCGCCCTCGACGATCCCGAGACGCTCAAGGCCGGCGTCGGGCGCGACCGGGTGACGATTCACACCGATGATGACGAGGCGGCGATCGCCGCCCTGCACGAGCGCTTTGAGATCGAGGCCGGCATCTCGGAGGGCGCCGTGACCTTCGGCGTCGCGTCCGGTGAGGAGTTCGTGCCCCGGCTGTTTGCGCAATGGGCTCCCGCCCACCCCGCGATCCGTTCGGTCTCGGTCTCGCGGCCGACCCTCGACGACGTGTTCATGTCCTTCACGGGCACGACGATCCGCGACGCCGAAGACGACTCGTCCAAGCACCGCAACCGGGTGATGATGCAGATGATGAGCGGCGGAGGCCGGCGATGAGCACCGCGGTTCGCCCGCCGAACGCTGAGCCGAGTCCCGACGCCCTCGAGATCGTCCGGGTCAGCGTCCCTCAGCGCAGTTGGCGCTCGGAGCTGCGGGCGATCCGGATCGTCTGGCGCCGCGAGCTGATCCGTTTCCGGGCCGACAAGCTGCGGATGGTCACCTCGCTGGTTCAGCCACTCCTGTTCCTGTTCGTGCTCGGCGCCGGCCTGCAGCAGCTTTCCCAGGCCGGGACGCACGGCGTCAGCCTGAAGACCTTCATCTACCCCGGGATCCTGTGCATCGCGGTGATGTTCACGGCCATGTTCTCGGCCGCCTCGATTGTCTGGGACCGGGAATTTGGGTTCCTGCGCGAGATGATGGTCGCGCCGGTCCGCCGTAGCTCGATCGTGATCGGCAAGTGTCTGGGCGGTGCCACGGTAGCCGGCTTCCAGGGCGTGATCGTGATCTGCCTGGCCGGCCTGGTCAACGTGCCCTACGACCCGGTGCTGATTCTCGGGGTGTTCGCCCTGCAGCTGCTGCTGGCCTTCGCGATCACCGCCTTCGGGATCATGATCGCCGTGCGCATCAAGCAGATGCAGTCCTTCATGGGCGTCATGCAGATGGTCGTGATGCCGATGTTCTTCATCTCCGGGGCCCTGTTCCCGGCCTCGGGCCTGCCCGGCTGGCTGACCGTGCTGAACCGCCTGGATCCGCTGACCTACGCCGTCGACCCCATGCGGCGCTTGGTCTTCAACCACCTGTCCATCTCTCCCGCCGCCCGCCGCGCGCTGGACCCGGGGGTGACCTGGTGGGGCTGGCACGTGCCCGCGCTGCTCGAAGCGGGCATGATCCTGATCCTCGGGCTGATCATGCTGATGATCGCCATCTGGGAGTTCAGCACCACCGAGTAGGTTCGCGCGCCCGTCGGGGGCGGCTGGTAGCTTCGGCGCCGTGAACTCCGGTGATGGCGCCCCTGCGCGCAAGACCTCGCTGCGGGTGCCGTGCCTGGTCAACCCGCACCACGACGAGGTCGCGATCCACCTCAAGGACCGCAACTTCGTCTGGGTCGACCTGAGCGGCCCTCAGGACGAGGAGATCGCGCGACTGGCCGAGCTGATCGGACTGCACCCGCTCACCCTCGAGGATGCGCACACCTTTCGCCAGCGCCCCAAGCTCGAGGAATACGACGGCTACGTGTTCATGGTCATGTTCGGCGCCGACCCGGGCACCGCCGCGGGCAGCGCGCTCCTGCGCGAGGTCCATCTGATCATCTCCGGCGACTTCGTGGTCACCATCCACCGGCGCGGCTTCAAGGCGCTCGAGGAGCTGCGCGCCCGCTACAACGGTGAGCCGGTTCGCAGCGAGCAGTTTCTGGTCTACCGGATCCTGGACGCGATCACCTCGACGTTTGTGCCCGTGCTCTCCCGGATTGACGACGACATCGACGACCTCGAGCAGACGATCATCGACGAGCCCTCGACCGAGCAGCTGCAGCGGATCTTCTCGCTCAAGCGCGATCTGGTGGCCATGCGCCGGGTCGTCTCACCGATGCGCGACGTGTTCGCCCGCGACGCCGAGACGATCGCCGCGGTCCCCGGGCTGGAGAGCGACGACCGCCTCTACTACCGCGATCTCTACGACAGCATGATCCGGGTGGCGGAGCTGGTCGATTCCTACCGCGACCTGTTGAGCGGGGCCACCGACATGTACCTATCGACGGTGGCCAACCGTCAGGGCGAGATCAACAAGCAGCTGACCATCATCGCCACCATCTTTTTGCCCCTGACCTTCCTGACTGGCTTCTTCGGTCAGAACTTCGCCTTTGAGACCACCCACATAACCAACACCACGTGGTCGTTCCTGGTCTTCGGGCTGGGGTCGCTGCTCGCTTCGATCATCGGCTTCGCCATCTTCTTCCGCCGCAAAGGCTGGCTCTAGCCACTGCTGCGGTAGCGGTGATCGGCCGCCACCCAGTCGCGGGCGACGGCGAGCTGGGCCGCGGCGAGCCTCATCTGCCCGTCGCAGACGCGCCGGTGCAGCCGGTTCTCGAGCGAGTCCTTGGGGTTGGGGACCGGTCCGGGCTCCGGCCACAGATTGCGGGCATCGTTACGCGCGCCGCCCAGCTCGAGGGCGACCAGGTGGTCGTACTCGTAGTAATGCAGCGGTCGTCGATCACCGTACGCGGCCAGACTGCCGCGCTTCTCGGGCTCGGTCACCGATTCCGGTGGGCGCACGCTCGCGCTGTATCCCGAGCGACAGATCGTCCGAGCGAGGTTGCCCTGCGTGACCGCCGGATCGATCGCCCCCGGTGTACATGCCGCGTCGGGCAGCGAGTACAACCCGCGGCCGCGGCCGTGGCAGGAGCCCGCCGCCGGCTGGCGCTGGACGACGTGGGCGCTGGCGTGGCTGACCGCCAACGGCGCCACCACGTGTGGACTCAGTTTCGCGGCGGCGACGGCGCACACCGCCAGCCACGCCGCCCCGGCTATCAACAGCCACACGCGAACGGCACCCAATTCGCTCACCCGCGGAGCGAAAGGGCTACCGCTTGAGCCACCTGCTCGCGAGACCGAGCATCGACCGCGCCGCTGAGGGCCCGCTGCCATCGTTCGGGGGTCACCGAGGACTGCGTCAGCCCGAGGTCGGCGAGCACCGGGACCTGATCGACGTGGACAGCGATCTGCTCGGCGCGGCGGTGAGCGGCGAGGTGCTGAGCTCGAGCCAGCGGTGTGCGCCCACGCTGGCTGGAAAGGCTGAGCAGATCGCCGGCGACCAGCGGAACCGCCCGGCGGGCGCACTTCTCCCACGGTGCGTCGGCGGCCGAGTCAACTACCACCTGGCGAACGACTCGCCAACCGGCGTGGTGAGAGTCGCAGCGCGCGACCAGAAACCGAGCGAGGGCCTCGGCCACGCCGGCCGCCCCGGGTTCTGACCCGTGGGCGTCGAGGTGACGTAGCGCGGCGCCCACGCCGCGGCCGCCGTCCACAGCCCGGGCGAGCTGAACCGCGGTGCGTCGGGGTTTACGTGACTCGGTCTGGATCCTCCCACCGTACTCGCAAGAGCCGGCTCGGGCGCAGAAAAGAGGGCCGCGCGAGCGGCCCCCTTTTCTAAATCGATGCGAGCGGGGATGCTCAGGCGGGGGCGGCGGCCGGCTCCTCGATGTGGCGCGGGAGCAGCGTCTCGCGCGCGATCACGAGGCGCTGGATCTGTGCCGTGCCCTCGTAGAGCTGAAGGATCTTGGCGTCGCGCATCAGCTTCTCGACCTTGTACTCCTTGATGAAGCCATAGCCGCCGTAGACCTGCACGGCGTCGGTGGTGACCTCCATCGCGGTGTCGGCGGCGAAGCGCTTGGCGTGCGAGGACTCGAGCGTGTTGCGCTTACCCTGGTCGAGCAGCACCGCCGAGTTCCAGGTGGCCAGGCGGGCCAGGTGGATCTTGGTCGCCATGTCGGCGATCAGGAACTGGATGGCCTGGTGCATCGCGATCGGAACGCCGAACTGGACGCGCTCCTTGGAGTAGGCGATCGCGAACTCCATCGCCGCGCGAGCCACGCCGACGCCCATGGCGGCCACCCCGGGACGGGTGCGGTCGAGCGTCATCATCGCGATCTTGAAGCCCTTGTTCTCCTCGCCGACGAGGTGGTTGAGGGGGATCTCGACGTCGTTGAACGAGATCGTCGCCGTGTTCGAGGCCCGCTGGCCCATCTTGTCCTCGTGCTTGTCGACGACAACGCCGGCGTCCCGGGGGACGATGAAGCAGGAGATCCCGCGGTGGCCGGCCTCCTTGTCGGTCTTGGCGTAGACCGTGTAGTAGTTGGCGTACTCGCCGTTGGTGATGAAGCACTTGGAGCCGTTGAGGACCCACTTATCGCCCTTGCGCACGGCGTTGGTGCGCATCGCCGAGACGTCGGAGCCGGCCCCGGGCTCGGTTAGGCAGAAAGAGGCCAGCAGGGGCGCCTCGGAGAGGCGGCCGAGGTACTCCTTCTTGAGCTCCTCGGAGGCCGCCAGCTGGATCGGGGCGGTGGCCAGGCCGTTACACGACAGCGAGGTGCCGATCCCCGAGCAGCCCCAGGCGATCTCCTCTTCGATGACCACGCCGTCCAAGTAATCGAGGCCGGGGCCGCCGTACTCGGAGGGCAGATGCCCGTTCATGAGGCCGAGCTCCCAGGCCTTCTCGAGCACCTCGCCGGGCCACGTGCCCTCACGGTCGTACTCCCAGGCGACGGGCCGGATCTCCTTCACGGCGAAGTCGTGCGCCATCTCGCGCATGCTCTGCTGCTCGTCGGTGAGCGTGAAATCAACCACGTTGGGTTCTCCTTGAAGTCTCGATTGACTAGTCAGTCAACTCTCTGATCAGGTTACCCCATCGGCCCGGGAAGGCAACACCGGGCACGCCAGGGCGGCGGCGGTTTGGCCCTCGGCGCGCGGTGTAACACTTAAGGCATGCAGAATGCGTTTGCCATCGTGGTTTGGGTCGTTTGTGGGGTCGGGGTGGTGGGCGCCCTGGCCAGCTTGCTCTTGAGCCGCAAGACCTGGGAGGACTACGGCAAGAACCACCTCCTGCTCGACACCGATCTGCCTCGGTCGACGTCGCATGGCTCGGGTGGGACCCAGCTCGAGCGCGACACCGAGATCCGCCAGATGCTCGAGGCGCGCAACGCGCGCCGACGGCGCCGGCGCGAGCCCGAGGTCGACGTCGAGGCCGAGCTGGCGAGGCTGACCGCTCCGGCGATCGACGCCGAGCTGCGCTCGGAGATTCGCGATCTGGTCATCGCCCGCAACCACCGCCGGGCTCGGAAGGGCAAGCCGCCGCTCGACGTGGAGGCCGAGATCGAGCGCGAGATCGCCGGCCTGAGCGGGCTCTGAGCCGCGGGCTGCGCTTTGTAGATAGGCTGGCGCCCGATGGCTGACCTGCGCCGCGTAGAGCTCGATGAGCTGGTCAACCGACCGGGAACGTATTTCAACCCCCAGACCGAAGTGCTGCTGGTCGTCGATGACTCACCCCAGATCGACACCGAGATCTTCAACATGGAGGACTTCGAGGGCGCCGACTGGGTGCTGATCTCCGACGAGGTGCCGATCGAGGAGCACGAGCGTGACGCGCTGCTCGAGCGCTTTCAGATCCACCTCCACGCTGGGGCGGCCGAGGACGAGTCCGACGAAGGCGAAGATGAGCTCGAGGCCGACGTGCAGGAGCCCGGCCGCGAGGACTAGCGTCTCACTCCGGCCGCCGTCGTGGCCGGCGCCGGGGCCGAGGTCGATGATCCAGTCGGCGTGCGCCATGACCGCCTGATGGTGCTCGATGACGATGATCGACAAGCCAGTGTCAACGAGCCGATCGAGCAGGGCGAGGAGCTGCTCGACGTCGGCGAGATGCAGACCGGTGGTCGGCTCGTCGAGGACGTACACGCGATTGGGGCGAGAGGATCGCGAGCTTGCCCGCGCCCCCGAGTCGATCGAGCGTGCCGCCGCCGAATGGACGCCGCCCTTCTCGGCCATTCTGGTGGCCAGCTTGAGCCGCTGCCGCTCGCCGCCGGACAGCGTCGTGAGCGGTTGGCCGAGGCTGAGGTAGCCGAGCCCGACGTCGGCGAGCCGGGTCAGGATCTTGTGGGCCGCGGGCACCGTGGCGTCGCCGGAGCCGAAGAACTCCATCGCCTCGGTGACCGCCGTCGCCAGCACCTCGCTGATGTCCTTGCCGCCGAGGGTGTACTCCAGCACCGATGCCTGGAACCGCTTCCCTTCGCAGTCCACGCAGGTGGTGGCGACGCCGGCCATCATCGCCAGGTCGGTGTAGATGACGCCGGCGCCGTTGCAGGCCGGGCAGGCGCCCTCGGAGTTGGCGCTGAACAGGGCAGGCTTGACGCCGTTGGCCTTCGCGAACGCCTTGCGGATCGGGTCGAGCAGTCCGGTGTACGTCGCCGGGTTGCTCCGGCGCGAGCCTTTGATAGCGCCCTGGTCGACCGACACCACTCCGTCCCGCCCGGACACCGAGCCGCGGATCAGTGAGCTCTTGCCCGAGCCGGCCACGCCGGTGACGACGACCAGCACGCCGAGTGGGAGGTCGACGTCGACGTCCTGCAGGTTGTGGGTGTTGGCGCCGCGCACCTCCAGTACCCCCGACGAGGTCCGCACCGTCGGCTTCAGGGAGGCGCGGTCGTCCAGGTGCCGCCCGGTGAGCGTGTCGCTGGCCCGCAGCCCCTCGACGGTGCCCTCGAAGACCACCTCACCACCCTCGGCACCGGCACCGGGGCCGAGGTCGACGACGTGGTCGGCGATCGCGATCGCCTCCGGCTTGTGTTCCACGACCAGCACGGTGTTGCCCTTGTCGCGCAGCTGCAGCAGCAGCTCGTTCATCCGCTGGATGTCGTGCGGGTGCAGCCCGATCGTCGGCTCGTCGAAGACGTAGGTGACGTCGGTGAGCGAGGACCCGAGGTGGCGGATCATCTTGGTGCGCTGCGCCTCGCCGCCCGAGAGCGTGCCCGACGGGCGGTCGAGGCTGAGGTAGCCGAGCCCGATCTCGACGAACGAGTCGAGCGTGTGCCCCAGCGCCGCCAGCAGCGGCGCGACCGACGGCTCGTCCAGACTTCGCATCCACT
>JBPCIY010000066.1:0-38029 GCA_051005855.1 Solirubrobacteraceae bacterium
TGGCCCGCTCATCATCCATGCGGTGCCCACCCGCACCAACTGATTCCAATTCCCCGGGGAGTGACCATGGCTCGAACCATGATGGAGAAGGAGCGGATCGCCGCGGCGATCGCCGCGGTGCTCGGCGTGTCCAAGCAGACTGCCCAGGCGCACTACGGCGGCCTCACCGAGGTCTTTGGGCTCCGAGACCATCGCGGCCCATCATGAGGCCGACGGCATCACGAGCCGGACGCAGATCGAGGTTGCGAACGCCGCTTGCCCATTGGGCGCCTTCAGTACGTGCGGACAGCCCGGGTCGCGGCGTCACCAGCCTGCTCTACGTGTTTGTGGACGACATCAATCGGCACCACGAGCACGTTGCGTCGCGAGGCGCTCCCATCGTCGTGAAGCCCCACACGCGCGCCGGCGATCAGCGCTAGCAGGGGTCTGGGACATGATCGTTGGCGTTGGTATCCTTCGGCGACCCCAAAGGACTCAAGTGACAAGCAAGGCCGACTTCAACGCCGAGGAATGGTCCACCGTCGTCGACGGACCGCTCTACGCCGGCATGCGGGTGATCAGCGCCGATCGGGGTGGCACGCTGCGCGAGAGCCTGGCCATGGGCCGCGCCTATCAGGAGGCGCGCACGCATCACGGGGACAGTGAGCTGCTCGACGAGTTGGTCAAGTCGCCACCCGCGATCGATCCCGACCGGGTCCGTGAGGCGGGCGGGAACATCGCGACGGTCGCGACCAACCAGCTGCGCGAAGCGGTCGGGATCTTGGCGGCCAAGGCGACAGCCGCGGAGACCGACGACTACAAGCGGTTCGTGATGACCATCGCCCAGGCGGTGGCCAGCGCGCACAAGGAGGGCGGCTTTCTCGGGATCGGCGGCAAGCAGATCAGCGACGCGGAGAATCAAGCGCTCGACGAGCTGTCCGCGGCGCTGGGTGCACCCCCAGCGGCCTGAACGACACCCGGCAGGTCGGTACGGGGCGCGGCCCTACGCCCCGGCCACGACGCCCTTGCCTCGCCGGCACCGGTGACGCTCACCTCGTCGCGAGCTGGCGGCCCTGGATGACGCGCTGGCGTTGGCGGCCTGATCACGGCGCCGTCGCTTCGCCCTGGGGCGAGCGCCAGGCGTCAGGCACCCGCTCGGGCGCCCAGTTGGCGAGGACGTCGCGTGCGACCGCGAACAGCAGAGCGTCATTGGCGCCCTCCCCGATCTGGGTCTGGGGCGCGTCCCGACGTAGCCGGGCAAGCTCGTCATCGGCAGCGTAGGAGCGACTGGCCGCGAGGCGAGCGGCGCGATCGATCGCCCAGATAGTCAGGTCTGAGGCGATCACCTTGGCCGCAGTGGCAAGCTGACGGGCATCGCTGGCGCCGGCGTCAACGGCGAGCGCCGCTCTGAGCGTCAGCGACTCGGCGGCGAGCATCCGCACGTGCATTTCACCGATCCGCATCTGCGTATGCGTGTAGTCGGCGAGCACCCCATCGCCGATCTCGCGGTCCAGAGCGTGCGTTGCCGCTGCGCCCGCGACCCGGTCAAGAATCCCCAGCGCCCGGCAGGCGACATTGATACGACCGACATCAAGGGCATCGAGCATCTGAGTGGCACCGCGTCCGAGACCGTGCTCCCCACCGAGCACCTCCGCGCCGGGGGACTCGAAGGCCTCGAACTCATAGGCAGTCGACTCGACCCCGCGATACCCCATCTTGTCGAGAAACTCAACCCGCCAACCCGGGCTGTCGCGGCCCTGCGCTGAGAGCACGATGCACGACGGGCGCTCCGCCCCCTCCACCAGCGCCAGCATGAACACCACCGCGGCCGAAGCACCCCCGGCCACCCAGCGCTTCTCGCCGTCCAGGATCAGTCCGCCCTCAGTGCGCGCGCGGGCTCGCGTCTCGAGGCGCTTGAGATCACTGCCCGCCTGTGGTTCGGTGATCGAGAAGGCGGCAAAGAGCTCTCCTGCGGCGAGCGGTCGCAGCCACTGCTCACGTTGCTCCGGAGTCCCGTGCCGAACCAGGAGAGCGGTCGCCAGACCGGACGGATTGACTGCTCCCGCGAGTGAGATCCAGCCTTGCGACAGAGTGCGCCAAACGGGCACCAGATCAAGCACCGTGAATCCCGGGCCGCCATACTCGGCCGGAACCATGGCCCCCATCAAGCCAAGCGTCTGAGTCGATCGAACGCGCTGTCGGGCAGCACATCGTCGCGGTCCCAAGTCGCGACGTTCGGCAGGACCTCGTCGGAGACGAACGCCCGCACCGCGCTTAACAGCGCGCCGGCGTCAGCGGGTCGGTCGATCGACGTCATCGAAGTCCGATGGGACGATACTTTGCGCCCTAGGAAGGCCCCCATCATGGCCTCGTGACGTTCGCTCTCTCAGACCCGAGGCACATCTATCGCGCCCTGCTGGAACTCGCCGCCGACCGCCCTTACGTGCCGCTCGGAGTGCTCGCCCTGTCGCTCGCCGCGGCCCTGTGCTTCGCCGCCTCCTCGGTCCTGCAACAGCGCGAGGCGCGCGCCGCGCCGCCCGAGACAGCGATGCGCCCCGGCCTCGTCGCTCACCTCATCAAGCAGCCTCTGTGGTTGTTGGGCAATGTCAGCGGCATCGCCGGATTTGTCCTACAGCTCTTGGCGCTCCGCACCGGGTCGTTGGCGCTCGTGCAGCCCCTGCTCGTCGTCGGGCTGGTCTTCGCGCTGGCCGGCGGCGCGGCGCTGGACAAGCGCTGGCTGACGGGCCGGCAGTGGCTGTGGACAGGATTGACCGTGGGCGGCCTGGTGCTGTTCCTCCTCGCCTCTCGCCCCGGGCACGGGCACCCGTACGGGTCGCTGGGAGGCTGGCTCCTGCTCGGCGTCGTGAGCGCCATCGTGGTGAGCGCGCTGAACTTCGTAGCCCACGTCCGGGCGCAGTCTCGGGCCCTGACCCTGGGGCTCGCGGCCGGCGTCGTGTTCGGAGTCATCGCGGCGCTGGCCGAGCGCTCGGCCCATCTGCTCGACCGCGGATTGCTCCACGCCCTCGCCACCTGGCCACCGTACGCGCTCGCGGCGTCCGCGCTGCTGGGGCTTCACCTCACCCAGAGCGCGTTTCAAGCCGGGGACATCAAATGGTCGCTCCCGGCTCTGACGGTCACCGAGCCGCTGGTGGCGATCCTGATCGGACAGCTGCTGTTCGGGGAGCACATTGCGCTCGACGGGCTGTCAGTATTCGCGGAGGCAGTCGGTCTGCTGCTGATGGCGCTCGGAGTGTTCTCGCTCAGTCGGTCGATCCCCGGGCCGTATCCGTCGAGCTCTGACGGAAATCGCACGCGAGTCGCCCGAATCGCGTAGGCTGGTCCGCCCCGTGCCCCGCCGAACGGTCCTCATCTGCTTACTGCTCACATGCAGCCTGGTAGCTCTGGGCGCGGTCGTGGCCGAAGGGCATCCGGAACGCACCACCGCGTTTGCGTATCCGGCCACCGGGAGCGTTCCGACCTACCGCACCACCGGACCACAGGTTGTGGTCTGCAAGCCCGACTCCGGCCAGCGGCTGGCCGCGGAGTACGGCGTCAAACTTGCCACACCCAAGAAGAAGCACCCCCGGCACAAACACCACCGGGCCCACAAGCGCCACCGGGCCCACAAGCGCCACCGGGCTCACAAGCCCCACCGCGTCTAAGACCGTCCTGGCGCACGCGAGGACCTCGCGATCCGCGCCGCCAACGGCAGAGCCGTGCTGCCGGCGGACTATCGCCAGCGACTGGCCCTGCTCAAGTCATGTCGCTTCCACGACATTCAGGCCGCGATCAGCGCCGCCCACAGCGGTTACCGGGTTGAGATCATGCCCGGCGTCTACCAGGAGCTGCCGAGCCGGGCCGTGCCGGTCGGATCCCCCGGTCAACCCCCCTGCCCGAACGATTATGTGACCGTTGAGGGTGACTATCGCTTCGCGCCGCCACCGGCCGGGCCGGCGTCGAATGACCCGCCCGAGCGCGCGAACCGCAACTACGCGATCAAGTGCCCGAACTCCAAGAACCTGATCGCGGTCATCGGTGACCCCCGGCCGGAACCAAACCCGGCCGCCCCAATCCTGCCTCAGTGCCTACAGCTCTGCAATCTGCAGATCGAGGGCATGGGCCGGGGGCCGCAGGATGTGCTCATCCAAGCCGATCGCAAGAAGCTCGACGGACTGCGGATCGACCGCGCCAATGGCGTCTACCTGACGAACTTCACCATCGAGCAGGCGGCGTTCAATGACATCGATCTGGTTGAGGTGGATGGCTTCGCGATCAACAACGTGATCGCGCGCTACGGCCAGAACTACGGGATCCTGTCGTTCACCGCGTCCCACGGTCTCTACGACCACATCACCGCGTACGGGAACGGCGATTCGGGCATCTACCCGGGCTCGACGATGAAGGGCTGTGGAGTCGACCCGAACAAATACGGCACCTGCGAGGCCACTGGGTGCGGAACGCCGTCGATCGAGATCCGCAACTCGGTCAGCTATGGCAACACGCTCGGATATTCCGGGACGGCCGGCAACTCGACCTACGTACACGACAACCGGTTCTTCGACAACGCGTCCGGGCTCGCGACCGACTCCTTCGCGTCCGGTCACCCGGGGATGCCGCAGGAATGTTTCAACTGGCAGCACAACCAGATCTACTCCAACAACAACAACGTCTTCAGCGCCGATCGCCAGTCGTATTGCGGTCGTACGCCGTTCGCGGACCGGCCCAAGGAGCTCGTGTGCCCCCAGTTCCAGGTCCCGGTCGGCACCGGCATCGTCATGGGAGGCGCCAACCGTGACCTGCTCGCCAACAACTACATCTACGACAACTGGCGGCAGGGTGTGCTGCTGCTCAACGTCCCGGCCACGATCCGCGGCGACAACGACCCCGCCCACCAACAGGACACCTCGAACTCGAATCACTTCATGAACAACGTCATGGGCCAGGCACCCGACGGCTCCCGGGCGCCCAACGGCTTGGACTTCAAGTGGGACAGCGGCGGTAAAGGCAACTGCTGGCAAGGCAATCAGCTCCACTCCCATGGGGGCAACGAGCCCGCGACGCTGCCAGCGTGCCCGGGCAGCCCGATCTACCTACCGGCCAATCCAGCCGTGACCGCTGCGCAACTGCCGTGCACGGCTTGGGATCCGATGCGCAACCCTGAACCCGTGGGCTGCGACTGGTTCACCACGCCGCCCAAGCCGTGAACCGGCGCTTATTGGCCGCCGCCGCGACGTCAGTCGTGGTGGCAGTGGCGGCCATGGGCTGTGGCGGTCACGGTCAGCGTGCCGCTCTCGTCTGGATTCAAGCGCCACAGGTGTTCGCGCCCCGTGACCTGCCGCGCGACCGGATCGTGATCGGCCGAATTCGAAATCAGTCGCACCGCACGTTGCGCTTGGCGGCGGCTGCATTGCGCGTGCGGGACTCCCGAGGGCACGTGCTGAGGTCCTCGGCTGGATTCACCGCCAGTTACGCACACGGGTTGTTCGGGGCCTTTCAGCAGCCATCAGCCGAGCCGCTGCGAGAGCTCGTGCGGCTCGGGCGGATCGTGATCCTTGATCCGGGCGCCACCAGCCCTGTTTTCGCGGCCTGGCAGCTTTCGTCCGGCAGCCACGCGCCTGTCAGTCTCGATTACGGCCACGGCCGGCTCGCGATCCCGGCAACGACCAGACCGACTGCCCCATGACTCCTCCCGCCGGCCTCGCGACGAGACCGGCCGACTTTCGCAGCCCGACGCGAGCCAGGGAACGATCTACTTGAGCTCACCGTGCCCAAGCCCATCCACCCACGAAGGAATAGCCATGGTCAAGCTGCTTACGCTCGGCCCGGGGGGCGAACGACGGGCCGGGAACGCTCCTCTCGTTCGAGATCCTGTTGACCAGCACGAGCAGCCGGACGGTGTCCCTACCGCGAGCCGACCGCAACATCAGTCTGCAGCTTGCCGACATCAACCGCCCGGGGTATGCCTATGACTTTCCCCTGGTTCCCGGCGTGTTCGGAGAGCCGGACAATTCGATTGCACAAGTCGGCTCACTACCGCCCGGCGGCTCCACGAGTGCTGGGTGAGCTTCGTCGCGCCGAGCTGGGCCGGACAGGCCATTCACGGCCAGGGGTCTGACCTCGAGTTCGCCCCCGCCGGTGACTCTGGCTACTAGCCCGAGATCCGCCTCTGGAGGGCCGCCACCATCGCCGGCGCGGCGGCCGCTGGGCTCACGGCCACTTCCGCCCCGCCGGCCTAGGCTGGTCAGCGGGTTGCGCCCCGGCCGGTAGCCGGATCAGCGGATCGCCGCCTCGAGGGCGGCGGCGCCGTCTCCCAGAACGAGCGGGCCGTGGGAGACCAGCACGTGCTCGACGGGGAGCTTGGTCAGATCCTCGAGCACCGCCCGGAGCTCGGCTGGCCCCCCCGCGGGCTGCAGCCAGGAATCGGGACATGTCCTGAGTTCCCCGTCGGCACTGCGCAGCATCGCGTCACCGAATAGAAGAGCGGACTGGGCGGGGAGCCAGAGCGCGATCTCGTCGTTGCGCTGGACGTCGAAGGCGAGCAGGCCGCCGGGCATCTCCTGCTCACCTGTGGCCGGGTGGTCAAACGCATATCGCGGGTCACCAGTCGGAGGCGGCGTTGCCCAGACGCCGGCGCCAAAGCGAGTAGCCGCCTCGGCGATGCTGCGCTGATGCCAGTGACAAGTGCGCACGATCCCCGCGCAAGACCCGTGGCTGGCGACGAGCCGGTCAAGCTCATCCCAACCGAACACCAGCGGATCGACGAGGATCAGTCCCGGCCGGGAAGCCACCGCCCACCAGGCGACGCTCTGCGCCCAGCCTTCATCTCCGCCTTCGTCTTCGGTCCAGTCGGGGTGCAGCGCTTCAAAGCGCCAGAGCCCAGCCAGGGCTTCCCCAGCGTCGGCGTCGATCGGTCGGCCAGTCACAAAGCTCCTCCTCTTCCTCGTGGAGGATAAGCAGGGCCCGACCGGCGGGTACGGGTTCGGCAACCTCCGGGTCAGCATCACGGCCGGCCTGAGCCGCTCCGGATGGCCGCCCAGATCCGCCCGAGCAGCTACCCGCTTACGTCGCGACGCCGTGACCAGTACTCCTCGGCCTCGGCTTCCATCTTGGCCAGCCGGGTGTAGTAGTCCGGAAACTCATTGAGGTGAGCGAGGGCGATCTTGGCCGTAGTTGTCTCGTCGTCATCGCTGACGTTGGTGGCGAGGTCGCGCCGGCCGTGCTCGAGCTCGACGTTGAGCACCGCCGCGGATCAGGTCTAGGGCGCGCCGGGACAGAAGGTGGTGCGACCGGCGAGGCTGGGGGTGGAGATCAGGGTCGAGATCCCGGGGAGGTTGGCAACGCGGCGCAGCCGGGCCAGCGCCGCGGACTTGCGCTCGAGGTAGTAGCGCAGGAAGCTGATCACCGACTGCTCAACCACGTCACGCGTGCGACCAGGCGTCACGTACGGCGCCAGGTGCGAAGCTCCCGGCAGCTCGAGGTAATACTTCGGCACCGGGGCCTGGCCGTAGAGGGCAGCGCTGCATCCGGGGACGTTGATCGGGTCGGCGTCGCCCTGGACCACGAGCAGCGGAGGGCTGCCCGAGCCGTAATAGGTACCCCCGAAGGCGGCCAACTCGGCCCCGGAGAGGATCACGGCCGCTTTGACGCGCGGATCCCGGCAGCATGTATTAGCCGACGTGGCGAGGGTCACGTTCCCCCCGTCGGACTGTCCGATGAGAGCGATCTGGTCGGCCTTGACCAGGCCGCGCAACGGGCTTGAGGCGCGGTGGCCGGCGGCGATCAGCGCCGAGAGGACGAAGCGCAGATCCGCGGGATGATTGACGATGTCGCTCTCGTTGGGGCCGCCTGGGGTCGCAGGATCGGTTTCGGGATAGGTCGGATCGGCGACCACGAAACCCGCTCGGGCCCAGGCATTCAGCAGGGCCGAGTAGCCCTCGGCCGGATAGTTGTAACCCTGGGAGAAGACGACGAGGGGAAACGGTCCCGCGGCTCGCTGGGGTGGCGCCCCCGGCACCGGTGCGCCCCCGGAGCGGCCGGAGTTGCCGCGCGCCGGGTAGCGGATCACGGTGGGCAGGGAGCGCGCCGGCTGACCAGTGCTGGTCTTGGCGTTGGCCAACGAGCTGGTGGTGGGTTCGAGCAGCGTCAGCGACGTCAGGCCCACTCGATAGGGCGCGGGCGGAGGAGGCGGAGGAGTAGTCGTCGAGGCCGTGGACGTCGCTGATCTGGCTGAGGTCGTCGTCGGGCCCGGGGCCGACGAGGAGGCCGGGGTGACGGTACCCGAGGACCGCGGGGACCGAGTCGGGCCACCCAGGGCACCAGTCACCACCACAACCGTGACGATGATCACAGCTACGAGCAGAACCATCGCCAAGCGGCGCCGGCGCTGGATGTTGGGGGGCGGGGACCGGTGCGTGGCGTCCCTCGAGCTCGTTGTTCGTGAACCGCGTCTCATGTTGGCTTAACCACAGGTTCAGGGCCGGTGCTGATGCTCAGCGCAGCTAAATGGACTGCTCAACAACACATACTCCGATCATCCCCGCGCCCGTCGAACACGCGCGAAACCGCCAGCCCAAGCGTGGCGACGAAGGACAGGGCACCCCCGACGGGGGTCCCGGACCGATCGCGACCAAGTCGCAAAGGCTATCGCTGCGCCAGGCGCTCTCAGTCAATCGGGAGCGCCTCGTATGGGGGCGCCGAACGGCCAGCTGGGACCGCGAAGGCGCTCAGGGCCTGACCAGCATCGTGCAGGCGGTCCTGGATCGCTGCCGCACGTCGCCCGATACCGTGGCCATCGATCTCGGATGCGGATCGGGTCAGGTGACCCTCCCGCTTGCCCCCCGCTGCGCCCAGGTGCTCGCGATCGACGTCAATGGGCCGGCCATCGCGATGCTCGACCGCAAAGCCCATACAGCCGAAGTCGAGAACATCCAGACCATGACCCAGCCGATCCAGGGGCTGGAACTGGCTTCGGGCAGCCTCGACCTGGTGGTCACCAACTACGCCTTGCACCACCTGAGCAACGGCGACAAGCGTGACGTCCTCGCCCAGGCCTACGACTGGCTGCGACCGGGCGGCCAGCTCGTGATCGGCGACATGATGCTCGGCCGCGGCACCGCCAGTGGCGACCGGGAGATCATCGTAGCCAAGGTGCGGACGATGGTGGTCCGCGGGCCGGCGGGTTGGTGGCGGATCGTCAAGAACCTCTGGCGCTTCGCCCTACGCGTCAAGGAGAAGCCGGTGCCGATACCGGCCTGGGAGGCGATGGTCTCCGCGGCTGGGTTTGAGCGCGTGCAGACCACACGCATCGTCCAGGAGGGCTGCGTACTGTCGGCCGATAAGCCGACCCGCGCTGAAAGCCCGCCGTCGCCGGCCTCCGGCTGAGCCAACGCCTCAGCCCGGTAGCCACCCCGGCTGGTAAGGAACGTCGACATCAGGCTCGAGGCGTGCGTAAGCCTCCGCGGGGGCGCGCGTCTCGGTCGCCACCGCGGCTCGGTGGCGCTGCGCGAACTCGGCCGCCGGGTAGACGACGTCGTCGCTCAGCCGGGTGCCGACGGCGAGGATCGCGCACGGACCGTCGCCGGCGCCCGCGAACACGTGCTCGGCCCAAGCTGGGCAGTGCACGAAGTCCCAGGCCTTGAGCGGCCGCTCCTCGCCCTCGATCAGCAGCAGGCACTCGCCCGAGAGGACAAGAAAGTCCTCCTGCTCATCCTCGCCGTGGTAGAAGCAGGCCGGTTGTCCGGGGGCGAGCACGCCGATGTTGATCCCCATCTGCGGGAAGCGCGGTTGTCCCTTGAACTGGGTGTAGGCACCGAAGTGGCCTTGATGCCAGGCCGCGTCGCGGACGTTGAGCACGAACCAGCCCTCGCCGTTGGGGACCAGCCCGGCCTCGGTTCGCTCCAGAGGTGCCTCGGGGACCATGTCCCGATTATGTGTGGCAGCCATCTGTGGCGCCCAGCGCGGCGTTGAGCGCGGCGCTGGGGCGCATGGCCGCCGCCGCCCGGTCGGGGTCGGGCCGGTAGTAGCCCCCAATGTCGACCGGTGAGCCCTGCACGGCGGCGAGCTCACCCACGATCGTCTCCTCGTGGTCGGCCAAGCGCTGAGCGAGACTCGCGAAGCGCTCGGCCAGCTGGGCGTCATCGCGCTGCTCGGCGAGAGCCCGGGCCCAGTACAGGGCCAGGTAGAAGTGGCTGCCCCGGTTGTCGAGCTCGCCGACCTTGCGCGAGGGCGAGCGGTTCTCCTCGAGCGCCTGTCCGGTGGCGTGATCGAGGGTGGTGGCGAGAAGCTTGGCCCGCGGGTTGTCGTGCTTCTCGGCCAGCATCTCGAGCGAGACGGCGAGAGCGAGATATTCACCCAGCGAATCCCACCGCAGGTGGTTCTCGCGCGTGAACTGCTGCACGTGCTTAGGGGCCGAGCCGCCGGCGCCGGTCTCGAACAGGCCGCCCCCGTTCATCAGGGGCACGATCGAGAGCATCTTGGCGCTGGTCCCGAGCTCGAGGATCGGGAACAGATCGGTCAGGTAGTCGCGCAGGACGTTGCCGGTCACCGAGATCGTGTCCGCTCCGCGGCGGGCCCGGGCGAACGTGAAGCGGGCGGCGGCAGCCGGATCGAGGATCTCGATCTCGACGTCGCCGGCGCTGATCTCGGCCAGAGCCTGCCTGACCTTGCGCAGGACCTCCCGGTCGTGGGGACGATCCTCGTCGAGCCAGAAGACCGCGGGGGCACCGGTGGCCTGCGCCCGGGACACGGCCAGGCGCACCCAGTCCTGGACTGGAGCATCCTTGGTCTGGCACAGGCGCCAGATGTCACCGGCCGCGACCTCGTGCTCGAGCAGCGTGTTCCCCCGGTCATCGACCACGCGCACCTGACCGTCGGAAGCGATCTCGAACGTCCTTTCGTGTGAGCCGTACTCCTCGGCCTTCTGCGCCATCAGGCCGACGTTGGGTGTGGTTCCCATGGTCGCCGGATCAAACGCGCCGTGTTCACGGCAGTCGTCGATCGCCTCGGCGTAGACGGCGGCGTAGGAATGGTCGGGGATCACGAATTTGGTGTCCTGCAGCTCGCCCGCGGAATTCCACATCTGACCCGAGGAGCGGATGGCGGCCGGCAGCGAGGCGTCGATGATGACGTCACTGGGCACGTGCAGGTTCGTGATCCCGAGGTCGGAGTCGACCATGGCCAGCGCCGGCCCATCGCGGTAGGCGGCATCGATGGCCTCGTGGACGGCGGCCCCCGCCGCATCGTCGAGGCCCTCAATGGCCTTGGTCAAGGCGGCCATCCCGTCGTTGGCGTTGACGCCGACCGAGCTCAGCTCGTGCGCGTGCTCACCGAATACGAACGGGAAAAACGCCCGCACCGCATGGCCGAAGATGATCGGATCGGAAACCTTCATCATCGTCGCCTTGAGGTGTACCGAGAACAGGACGCCCTCCTCACGGGCCGCGGCGATCTGCACAGCGAAGAACAGCTGGAGGGCCGCGCGTCGCATCACCGCAGCGTCGAGTATCTCTGCGGCCAGCACCGGCGTGGTCTCTTTGAGCACGGTCACGGCACCGCCGTCGGCGGCCACGTGCTCGATCCGCACCGACCCCCCGGACTCGACCGTCACCGACCGCTCGGTGGAGCGAAAGTCGCCGTCCTTCATGGTCACGACGTGCGAGCGCGAATCCGGGGACCACTCACCCATCGAGTGCGGGTGCGAGCGGGCGTAGGCCTTGACCGCGGCCGGCGCGCGGCGGTCGGAGTTGCCGTCGCGCAGCACGGGGTTCACGGCGCTGCCCTTGACCCGGTCATAACGGTCGCGGAGTTCGCGCTCCTCATCATTGGCCGGGTCGTCCGGGTAGTCGGGGATCGCGTAGCCGGCGCGCTGGAGCTCGGCCACCGCAGCTTTGAGCTGCGGCGCCGAGGCGCTGATGTTGGGCAGCTTGATGATGTTCGCCTCGGGCGTGGTGGCCAACTCGCCGAGTTCGGAGAGGGCGTCGGCGACCTGTTGCTCCTCGCTCAGCCGATCGGCGAACTGGGCCAGAATCCGCCCCGCGAGGGAGATGTCGCGCAACTCGACCTCGATCCCGGCCGCACCGGCGAAGGCCCGAATGATCGGCAACAGCGAGTGCGTGGCCAGCGCCGGGGCCTCGTCGGTCTGGGTATAGACGATCGTGGGGCGCTGGACCCCCTGGACCCCCTGGACCCCCTGGACCTTCTGGGCCCGAGCACGCTTGCGACCCTTGCGGCGACGATTGGACACGCTCAGCGGGCCTCGGTCCGGCGCCTAGGGACTAAGGGCACCACGGGGCCTCCCACTAGCCCGAGATCTTCCAAGTCCCGTCGGCCTGCTTGCTCAGCCTGGTCGGGGACGATTTCGGGTCCAGGAAGCCCTTGAACGATCCTCGCGTGCTGGAGATGTCCTTGGCGCGCACGATGGCCAGGTTTCCCTTGACCGTGATGTTCGTAACCTGGACGCTGCCCAGCGCCGCCTTCTGCTTGGGGGTCAGGTGGGCGCTGACCAGGGCGACCACCTTTGGACAGGTGGAGTTCGGCACCGCCGCCGCGAGCGTCTTCTGTCCCCCCACGGTGGCCAGCGAGCAGACCGTGCCTCCGTCGCCCGTGCCCAGCGCATGAAAGGCCCGGGTCAGGGTGTTGGCCGCGTGCGCGGCGTCTGGGGTCGAGCCGCTCTTGGCGCCACACCCGGCGAGCAGACCACCACTGAGCGCGACCGCCGACAGCAGGCACCGGGGAAGGGTGAGCACGCGGCGACCTTACCCTATGTTCGCCGGATCGCTCTCCTCGAAAGGACTCTCAGATGTCTGCCCGCCCACCGCTGCCACCGTTCACCCGTGAGACCGCAGCCCAGAAGGTCCAGGCCGCCGAAGACGCGTGGAATATGTGCGATCCGGAGCGGGTGGCGATGGCCTACAGCGAGGACTCGGCGTGGCGCAACCGAGATCGGTTCGTGTCCGGGCGGCCCGCGATCGTGGCCTTCTTGACCGAGAAATGGGACCGCGAGCTTGACTACGCGCTGCGCAAGAGCCTGTGGGCGTTCACCGAGGCCAGGATCGCGGTTCGCTTTCAGTACGAGAGCCGCGATCGCGACGGCCAGTGGTGGCGCAGCTACGGCAATGAGCAGTGGGAGTTCAACCCCGACGGGTTGATGACCCGCCGTGAGGCGAGCATCAACGATCTGGCCATCGAGGCGGAGGACCGGCGCATCTTCGGGCCACGGGAGTCCGACGAAGCCGAGCGCGAGATCGCGCTGGACTAAGGGCCCTAAGTCATGACGGTTGAGATCACCCTGTTCACCGATCCGGCGTGTCCGTTCGCGTTCTCAGCCGAACCGGTCCGCCAGCGTCTGCGCTGGCACTACGGCGAGGGCCTGGACTGGCAGCTGCGATTGATCGTGCTCACGCTCGAGCCCGGCGAGGGCGACCGCCTAGCCGAGGGCGCCCCGGGACTCCAGCGGCGCTACGGGATGCCGATCGCCCCCGAGCCATACTCGCGCCCCTTCTCCTCCGAACCGGCCTGCCGCGCGATCGTCGCCGCGCGCCGCCACAGCCCCGCCGACGCCGAGCGCCTGCTGCGGGCGCTGCGGGTTCAGACCATGGCCGGCGGCCTGCTCGACGATCCCCAGCTGATCGCGGCCGCCGCCCACGACGCGGGAATCAACCCGTCCGAGCTGGAGCGGTGGACGCAGGAGCCGGCCGTCTCGGACGAGCTGGCCGCGGACATAGCGGCAGCCCGCGAGCCTTCCGCGAGTGCCCGTGCCCTGGATCACAAGCTGGGCGGCCCGGCGGACCAGCGCCGGTATTCGGCCCCGAGCTATGAGCTGCGCCGAGCCGACGGGTCGGCGACGGCCAGCGTCCCGGGCTTTAATCCGATCGAGGCCTACGAGGCCGCCATTGCCAGCCTAGCTCCCGAGCTGCCCCGGGCGCCCAAGCCCGAGTCGGTCTCGGCGCTGCTTGATTGGGCCGACGAGCCGCTGGCGACCGCCGAGGTGATCGCGGTGATGCAGCAGCCCGAGGCCGAGGTCCGCGCCGAGCTCGGGCGTAGCGCGGTTCCGACCCCGGCCGGCGCCGAGCTCTACTGGTCACGGCCGGCCTGAAGCCGGGCGGTTTCGCCCCTTCGCCGCGTACCATGGTGGCATGGAGCGACGCATCGTCTACGTCACACGCTTGACCAGGCTGCCGCTCTTGGGTTCTGACGGAGTCGAGGTCGGCCGGGTGGTCGACGGCGTCGTTGACCTGGGGTCCAAGCCGCCGCGGATAAACGGCGTCGTCGTCGCCGTGCAGCGCCGCCGGGTGTTCGTGGGTATCGGACGGATCGGCGAGATCGGCTCAAGCGGCGCTCGCCTGCGCCGCGGGTCGGTCAATCTCCGTCAGTTCCAGCTTCGCGAGGGCGAGCGGCTGTTGGCCGGGCAGACCCTCGGCACTCGCTTGAAGGGAGCCCGCGTGGTCGACATCGGGCTGATGCCATCGCCCGAGCCATTCTCGTGGGAGGTGGCGACGGTCGCCCTGGCCGGCCGCCGGATGCCGGGGCTACGGCGCGCGCCCCAGGTGATCGATTGGAGCGAGGCCGGAGAGCTGTTCGCCTCCGACCGCACCTTGGATCGCGAGGCGGCCCAGCTCGGGGGCCTGCATCCGACCGAGATGGCGGGGGCGCTGCGCCGGCTGCCGCTCAGCCGTCGCCGTGTGCTGGCCGGCGAGCTCGAGGACGAGCGCTTTGCCGACCTGCTCGAGGAGCTGTCCGAGGACGAGCAGGTCAAGCTGGTCGAGGGACTGGACCCCGAGCGTCTGGGCCGGGTGCTCGACGAGATGGAGGCCGATGACGCCGCCGACCTGTTGGGAGAATTCTCGGCCACCCGGCAGGCCGAGCTGCTGACCGCCATGGACCCCGACGAGGCCGAGCCGGTGCGACGACTGCTGACCTACCACCCGGACACGGCCGGCGGCCTGATGACCCCGGAGCCAATCATTCTCGCCCCCAACTCGACGGTGGCCGAGGCGCTGGCGCGGGTCCGCGATCCTGAGCTACCGGTCCCCCTGGCTGCGGCGGTGTTCATCTGCCGACCGCCGCTGGAGACGCCGACCGGCCGCTACATCGGCAACGTCGGCATCCAGCGGCTGCTGCGCGAGAACCCGAGCAAACCGCTCGGCCGCTGCGTGGACGAGGACGTCGAGCCGCTGAACGTAGCCGCGAGCGACCGCGAGGTGGCCGGCCAGCTCGCGGCCTACGACGTGGTCTCGCTGGCCGTGGTCGACGATTCGGGACGGCTGGTCGGTGCGGTCACCGTGGATGACGTACTCGATCGCGTTCTTCCCTCCAACTGGCGAGTTACGCTCTCGGAGAGCTGACCATGGCCCGCGGCGACGATCTCAGCACCCCTCGCGGCACCCCCGGCGGCCCGGTCTATGACCCTGACGCCTTCGGCCGCTTCGCCGAGCGGCTGGCGCGCTTCCTCGGCACCGGTCGCTACCTGTTCGCACAGACCCTGATGGTGATCGTCTGGATCACGCTCAACGTGATCGGGCTGGTGCACCACTGGGACAAATATCCGTTCATCCTCCTCAACCTCGGTTTCTCCACCCAGGCCGCCTACGCCGCGCCGCTGATCCTGCTGGCCCAGAACCGTCAGGCTGACCGCGACAAGGACGAGATCGAGCGCGACCGCGAGGTCAACGCACGCTCGCTGGCCGAGACCGAGTTCCTGGCCCGGGAGATCGCCGCGGTGCGGCTGGCGGTGGAGCAGAAGGCCGATCGCGAGGACATCATCGAGCCGCTCGAGCGGCTCACCCAGGCGGTCGAGCGCCTCCAGCAGCCGGTCGAGCCCGACTGAGCGCTGGACCTGAGCGCTGGCCCTGAGGGCTGGGCGAGAGCGCGCCGAGGCCCGGTGGCCCGGACGCGCTCGCCCTGGAACTACAGGCCGGTCGAGGCGCTGGAGCCGACCGGCGCCTCGCCATGCGGGGCGTTGGCGGCACCGGCGCCGTTGGCGCTCGAGCCGTTCGAGCTCTGGATGCCGGCGGCGATCTTCGCCCCGAGATCGGCGTCGACATTGGTCCAGTACTGCACGACGCGCTTCTGGACCTCCGGGGTGACGGCGTTGGTGGCGTGGCCGATCACATTGGCGGCCAGATGCTCGACCTCGGTCTCGGTCAGGATCTCACGGACCATCGTGCCGGGCTGGCCGAAGTCATCGTCCTCCCGGTGGGGCTTGTAGGCCGCGCGGATCATCTCGCCACCCTCAACACCCCACAGCGTCTCGGCGAAACCCGGATCGGCCTGGGGACCGCCGTAGCTGTTGGGCGCGTACACCGGGGTGTTGCCGCCGTGCTCGTAGCGCATCGCGCCGTTGATGTTGTAGCTGTTGACGGGCGCCTTGGGCCGGTTGATCGGCAGCTGCAGGTAGTTGGTGCCGATCCGGTGGCGGTGGGTGTCGGGGTAACTGAACAGCCGGCCCAGGAGCATCTTGTCGGGGCTGGGACCGATCCCCCGCACCAGGTTGGCCGGCTCGAAGGCCGCCTGCTCGACCTCGGCGAAGTAGTTCTCGGGGTTGCGGTCCAGCACCATCCGTCCGACCGTGATCGGCGGGTAGTCGCCGTGCGGCCAGACCTTGGTCAAATCGAACGGGTTGAAGCGGTAGTCGGCCGCGTCGGCGAACGGCATGATCTGCATCTCGAGCCGCCACGCCGGAGCGTCGCCGGTGGCGATCGCGTCGTAGAGGTCGCGGATGTGGAAGTCCGGCTCCTCGGCGACCATCGCCTTGGCGTCGTCGTCGGTGAAGTTCTCGATCCCCTGAACGGTCTTGAAGTGGTACTTGACCCAGAACTTCTCACCACCCTCGTTCTCCCAGAGGAAGGTGTGGCTGCTGTAGCCGTTCTGATGGCGCCAGGTCCGCGGAGTGCCGCGGTCACTCATCAGGATCGTCACCTGGTGGGCTGACTCGGGAGAAAGGGTCCAGAAGTCCCACTGCATGTCGTTTGAGCGCAGGTTGGTCTCGGGCAGGCGCTTCTGGGAGTGGATGAAGTCCGAGAACTTGGAGGGGTCGCGGACGAAGAAGACCGGCGTGTTGTTACCGACCATGTCGTAGTTGCCCTCGTCGGTGTAGAACTTGAGCGCAAAGCCGCGCGGGTCGCGGACCGTGTCGGCGCTGCCAAGCTCGCCGGCGACCGTGGAGAAGCGCGCGAACACCGGCGTCTTCTTGCCCGGCTGGAGGAAGTCCGCCTTGCAGTACTGACTGACGTCCTCGGTCACCTCGAAGAAGCCGTGGGCACCGCCGCCCTTGGCGTGCACGACGCGTTCGGGGACCCGCTCCCGGTTGAACTGGGCCATCTTCTGGATCAGGTAATGGTCCTGGAGCAGGATCGGCCCGTCGACGCCCACGGTCAGCGAGTGCTCGTCACTGGCGGCCGGGATCCCGGCGTCGGTGGTGGTGCGGGGTACCTGGCTGTCGCTCATATCCGAAGGTCTCCTTGTTCGTCTTTCGCAGGCGGGGCGCAGCCGCGCTCAGACCTTCTTAGCAGGTCATTGCAGAGGGTCAAGTTACCTTCGGCTTTCCAACGGCAATCCATTGGCTGATCGGTGTTTGCCGGGGGTTAGAATGACCACGCGGTGGTTACCTGCTCGACGTGCGGAATGGAGAACCGACCTCGATGACCTGGCCAGCCGTGCTGGCGGCGTTTCTGGTCTGTCATCTCACCGGCGACTTCCTACTCCAGACCGAGTGGCAGGCCCTGACCAAGGTCCAGGGGCTGGTCAGCGTCGAGGGCCGCCGAGCCCTGCGCAATCACGTGGTCACCTACACGCTGGCCTTCCTCCCGCCGCTGATCTGGATGGCCAACGACCGCTCCGTGCTCGGCGCGATCGGCGTCGCGGCGCTGATCGCCGTGCCCCACGTGCTCGTCGACGACGGCCGCCTGATGGCACGCTGGATGACGACCGTCAAGCACGCGCCCCAGGCTGCCCCCGGGCTGCGGCTGACGGTCGACCAGAGCTTTCACATCGTGTGCCTGTTCGGCGCTGCCCTGGTGGCCGCCAGCTGAGTCTCAGCGGGGCGCGGGGCGCGCCCGACAGCCGCTACGGTTACAGCGTGCTCGGCCTCCCGGACACCATCACGGCCTGCCTGTTTGACCTCGATGGCGTGCTCACCCAGACCGCCAAGGTCCACGACCAAGCTTGGAAGCAGACCTTCGATGCCTACCTCAAGCAGCGCGCCGAGAAGCAGGGAGAGAAGTTCGAGCCCTTTGACCAGGTCAAGGATTACGACGAGTACGTCGACGGACTGCCCCGCTACGACGGCGTGCGCAACTTTCTGGCCTCCCGGCAGATCGAACTGCCTGAGGGCCGCCGGGACGACTCGTCCGATTCCGAGACGGTGTCCGGGATCGGCAACCGTAAGAACGATCTCGTCCTCGCGCTCATCAAGCGCAACGGCGTCGATGCCTACGACGGGTCAATCCGCTTCGTCAAGGCGGCCCGCGCGGCGGGGCTGCGCCGCGCGGTCGTCTCCTCGAGCGCGAACTGCCGCGACGTGCTGGTCGCGGCCGGGATCGAGGATCTGTTCGAGGCGCGGATCGATGGCATGGTCGCCAACCAGCAGCACCTGAAGGGCAAGCCCCAGCCGGACACCTTCTTGGCCGGGGCCAAGGCACTCGGCGTGCCGGCGGCGCAGGCGGCCGTGTTCGAGGATGCGCTCGCCGGAGTCCAGGCCGGACGCACGGGACACTTTGGCTACGTGGTCGGTGTGGACCGCGTCGGTCAGGCGCAGGCCCTGCGCGAGCACGGAGCCAGCGTGGTCGTGGAGGACCTCTCAGAGCTCCTGCGCGGCTCGTGATCCAGCGCCCGGCCTTCGGCCCCGCGCCCGCCGCCGGGCCGCGAGCCGATCCGGCGCCGCCCCACCGATGATCGACGGTCGAGATTGCCAGCTCCGCGGCCAGGGTAGCCCGGGGGCATGACCCAAGAACTGAATGTCGCGGACCTGAAGATCACCTCGCCCGCGTTTCACCATCACGAACGCATCCCTGACCGCCACAGCGGCGATGGCGAGGACGTCTCGCCCGAGCTCAAATGGACGGGCGTCCCCGACGGCACCCAGGCGTTCGCGGTCGTCGTCCACGACCCCGACGCCCCGCTCGTCGACGGTTTCACCCACTGGGTGGCCTACGGAATCCCCGGTGACGCTACGGGCCTGCCCGAGGGCGGCGGCGACGCCGTACACGGCACCAACTCGATGGGCAACACCGGCTTCAACGGCCCGGCTCCGCCGCCCGAGCACGGCTCCCATCACTACTACTTCTGGGTCTACGCCCTCGACCAGGATCTCGATCTCGAGCCGGGGCTCGACCGCCGGGCGCTGATCGACCAGATCGAGGACCACGTGATCGAGCAGGCGCGGCTGGTGGGCACCTTCTCGCACTAGGCGCTTGGCGCGGTCACGGTGGCGCCCAGGCCCGTGCCCCGGGTACGGGGCGCGCTAAGCGAGCAGGTGCACGATCGCGGCGACGCCGACCGCCACGATCACAGCCCGAAGCGCGGCCGGTGGCAACCGGCGCCCGGCCCGGGCGCCGAGCACGCCGCCCAGCAGCGAGCCGACGGCGATTAGGCCCGCCGGGCCCCAGGCCACGTGGGCCGCGAATACGAACACAAGGCCCGAGACGAGGTTGACCAGCCCGGTCAGGACGACCTTGAGGGCGTTCAGGCGCTGGAGATCATCGGAGATCGAAAGGCTGAGGATGGCCAGTACGAGGATCCCCTGGGCGGCCCCGAAGTATCCCCCGTAGACGCCCCCGGCGAACACGCCGGCGGTGGCGAGCGGACCGGCGTTGGCGTGACGGCTCCGGGTCGAGCCCCCCATCAATCCCGACAGCCGCGGCTGGACCAGGATCATGATCAACGCCAGCGCGATGAAGATGGGGACGATCGCCTGGAAGGCCGAGGCGGGAAGGCTGAGCAGCAGGACAGCGCCGACCACGCCGCCGCTCACCGAGGCCCCGGCGAGGCGCAGCAGCCGTACCCGCTGACCGGCCAGCTCGCGCCGGTAGCCCACCGCCCCGGCTGCCGACCCGGGGACGAGTCCGATGCTGTTGGAGACGTTGGCGACCACCGGCGTGTAGCCGAACCCGAGCAGCACCGGGAAGGTGAACAGCGTGCCGCTTCCCACCACGGTGTTGATCGTCCCCGCGACGATGCCGGCCGCGAAGATCGCCACGGCGTGCCACAAGCTCATCGGCGGCACGGCCGTTGCGCGGACAAGCTCAGCCGGCCGCCGGCGGAGATCCGGTCTCGAGCAGATTGGCCTGGACGCGGATGAGGTGGCGTTCGATCGCCTGCACGGCGTGGGAGAGCTCGCGCGAGCACAGGGCCTCCACGAGCTCGACGTGATCGGCCTGGTAGCGCGCGCGGCGCTCGCGCGAGTCGTTGCGGCGCTTGAGATTGCCCCAGATCTCACCCTGACGGGCTCGCTCGACCGAGGCGTACATCGAGAGCAGCAGCTGATTTCGGCTCGCGGCGACAATCGCGTGATGCAGGGCGAAGTCCCAGACTTCGAACTCGGCCGCGCTCTCCGCGGTCGCGCCGCCGGCCACGCAGCGGCGCAGCTCGTCGAAGTCGCGCTGGGTCGCCCAGGCGACGACGAGCGGCAGCACCTGGGGCTCGATCACCCGTCGCGCCGCCATCACGTCGGCTGGCCCGACTTCCGCGGACGAGCTCGACAGAACCCCGGCCCGTCCCGGGCTGGACCCGGCCGCGCGTAGGAAGGTGCCCCGCCCGACCTCGCGCGAGATGCGGCCCTCGGCCTCCAGGTGGGCGAGGGCGTGACGGACCATCGTCCGCGTCACTCCAAGCTCGGCGACCAGCGTGCGCTCGGTCGGAAGCCGCCCGTTGAGGCCGCCCTTCGCGGAGCTGGCTCGCGACAGGATCAGATCAGCCAGGTCTTGGCTGTACACGGAACTGGTCATCGCTCGACCAATCCTACCTTTATCGCCGCTTGAAGCAACCCTGGTCGGTTGGATTTGATCACCCGGTGGGCTTGTGTACTTACAACCAATCCGATCAATCGAACCACGGGGCGTATCGGAGCACGTCCTGGGCGATGGCCGCTGTGCGGGCCAAGGAAGAGGTCGTGGAGGCCTACCTTGTCGGCTGACCTGCACCCGGCGTCGGTGCCGACCGCCGGTCGGGTGGAGGGTATCGAGCTGCGCACCGAGGGCCTGACCGCCGGCTACCAGGAAGTCCGGTCGTGCACGATATGTCGATCTCGGTGGCGCCCGTCGAGGTGGTCTCGATCGTCGGGCGCAACGGATCGGGCAAGAGCACGCTGCTCAAGAGCATCGTCGGCCTGGTCGAGGTTCTTTCGGGACGGGTGCTGGTCGGCGGTCGCGACGTGACCGGGTGGCCGTCGGAGAACGTGGCCCGCATCGGGTCGGCTACGTAAGCGCATGGAGGGCACGCCGGCCGAGCTCTCGGCCCGACCCGAATTCGTGGACTCCCTTCCTCGGAGGCGGCGGCTAGGCCGACGCCCGCAACGAGCGCAGCGCCTCGTCCAGGCGGCGCAGCTCGTCGAGCATGTCGGTCGCCGCCTGGGTCATGATGTCGTTGCCCTGGATGACGCCGTCGTCATCGAGGAACTGCGCCACGAATGGGATGTTGACCGAGGGTGCCGCCGGCATCATCGAAACCGCGCTGATCACCTGCTTGAGCTGCTGAACGGCGCGGGTCCCCGCGGCGACCCCCCCGTAGGAGACAAAACCGACCGGCTTGTAGCGCCATTCGTGGTGCAGGTAGTCGATCGCGTTCTTGAGCGCGGGCGGGTAGCCGTAGTTGTACTCGGCGGTGACCATCACGATCGCGTCGGCAGCCTCGACGGTCGCGCTCCAGGCCTGGGTGTGCTCCTTGGTGTACTGACGCAGCCGCGGGTGGGCCGGCTCGTCGAGCAGCGGCAGGGCGACCTCGGCGAGGTCAGCCACCTCGAACTCGAAGCCGCCGTGCTCGGCGGCGCGGTCCGCGAACCAGTTGGCCACCGGGAGCCCGACCCGGCCCGGCCGCGTGCTGGCAATGATGATCAGCAGACGAGGCACGACGCTAGCCGTCGAGATGGAGCGGCAGCCCGAAGGCCTCGAACAGGTCCGTGTTGAGATAGTTGTGGATGCCGGTCACCTGCCCGTCCTTGAGCTCGACCACCTGGATCGACCACGGCGCGTGGCCGCCCGCGGGATCGATCTTGTAGCTGGCGAAGGCCGGACAGCCGTTGGCCCGCGTGGCGATCAGGCGGCTGCCCGAGCAGCCGATCCCGGGGCCGAGCATCCAGCGGCTGACCTCGGCCGGGCCACGCAGCCACAGGGCGTGGGGCGGCATCGAGAAGCTCGCGTCCTCGCGCAACAGGGAGACGAAGGTGTCGATGTCGTAATCCTCAAACGCGGTCACGTAGCGGGCGAGCAGCTCCTCGTCGACGGCGTCCAGCTCGGGCTCGTCGCCCTCGAGGTCGAGCTCGTCGAGCGTGGCACGCGCCCGCTGGAGCGCGCTGTTGACCGAAGCGGTAGTCGTCTCGAGCAGCCCCGCGACTTCGCTGGCCTGCCAGTGCAGAACCTCGCGGAGGATCAGAACGACGCGCTGGCGGGGCGGCAGGAACTGCAGGGCGGCGACGAAGGCGAGCCGGATCGACTCCCGTAGACCGGTCAGCTCGGCCGGATCACCATCCTCGGGCAGCACCCGGGCGTCAGCCACCGGTTGCACCCAATGTTCGTCGGGCCGCGAGCGCAGGACGGCGGTCTCGGTGGTCGCGGGCGAGACGAGGTCCATCGGGCGGGCCCGGCGCTGGGGGCGCTGGGGCATGTCGAGGCAGACGTTGGTGGCGATCCGGTACAGCCACGAGCGCAGCGTGGCCCGGCGCTCAAAGCCGCCCCGGCCGCGCCAGGCGCGCAGGAAGGTCTCCTGCACGGCGTCCTCCGCCTCCGAGCCCGCGCCGAGCATCCGATAGCAGTAACCGGTCAGCTCGCGCCGGTGATTTTCCATCTCCGTCGCAAAGGGATCGGAGACGGGAAACGGCAGCTTGTCAGCGACGGCTCCCATGGTCCGACATCGTAGCTAGCGCTCCCGCGGCCACGATGCTAGGCGCGCGGCACTATCTTTGCGGGCGTGGCCGGCCCCGCCTCACCCCCCGTCGTCGCTGACCTGCACGAGCGCTTTACCGGTCAGCTGGTGGTGGTCGAGCCGCTCGCCGCCGAGCATGAGCCGGGGCTCCAGGCGGCCGCCGCTGACCCCGAGATGTTCGCCTGGATGCCGGTCGACATGGCCGCTTCTCCCCAGGCGTTGCGCGCTTGGCTGAAGACCAGCCTGGCCTCCGCCGAGCACGGCCGCGAGGTGCCCTACGCGATCGTTTCGGCCGAGTCCGGAGCGGTGCTGGGCAGCACGCGTTTTTTGGAGCTTCGCTTCGAGCACCTGCGCGCCGAGATCGGCTGGACCTGGGTCACGCGCTCGGCCTGGGGCACGGGGGTCAATGTCGAGACCAAGCTCCTGCTCCTCGAGCACGCTTTTGAGCGCGTCGGGCTGCGCCGGGTCGAGTTCAAGACCGACGCGCGCAACGAGCGCTCGCGCGGGGCATTGCTCGCGCTCGGGGCCAGCTTCGAGGGCATCCTGCGCAAGCACATGGTCGTGCGCAACCGCGGCGAGCGCAATTCGGCCTACTACTCGGTGATCGATGACGAGTGGCCGGCGCTCAAGGAGCGGCTCCGGTCCCGGCTCGTCCGCGCGAGCTGAGCTCCACCGCGCGTTCACCGCCGCGGCCCGCGGCGTGGTACCCATAACATCCGGCGCGGCGATGATGAGGTCTCGACAACGAGCGGTGCGCGCCGCGGGCGCGCTGGCGGCGCTGGCCCTGATGCCGGCGTCAGGCGCGACCGCGGCCACGCTGCGGATCGGGGGGGCGGCGAGCATCCCGCGCAACGCCCTGGCGATCGGGCGGCCGCCGCCGCGCACGCGACTCCACGTCACCTTTACGCTCGCGCCCCGCGATCCCCAGGCCCTGGCCGCCTACGCGCGCGCCGTCTCTACGCCGGGCACGAGCCTGTATCGCCACTTCCTCACTCCCGTCCAGTTCGCCCGCCGCTTCGGGGCGGCTCGGCGCCAGGTCGCCTTGGTCCGGAACTGGTTGCGCGCGCGGGGCCTGATCCCGGGGCCGGTCAGCGCCGGAGCCCTCTCGATCCCGGTCCGGGCCAGCGCGGGGGCGCTCGAGCACGGGCTGCGAATCCCACTGCACCGGCTCGCGCTCAGCGGTGGGCGCACGGCGCTGGTCGCCGGCGCCGCCCGCGCCGTCCCAGGCCAGGTGGCCGCGATCGTGCAATCCGTGGTGGGGCTGGACACCGTGTCGGGGCGCCGACCCCTCCTGGTCCGCTCCCCCCGGCGTCAGGGCAGCGCGGCGCCGGTCACGCCCCACGCGGTCACCGGCGGCCCGCAGCCCTGCGCGGGCGCGCGCGCAGCCGCGACCGCACAGCACGCCTACACGGCCGATCAGATCGCCTCCGCCTACGGCTTTTCGGGCGCCTACCAGGCGGGTAACCGGGGCGCCGGAACGACGGTGGCCATGTATGAGCTCGAACCGGTCAGCGCGGGCGATCTCGCGACCTACGAATCCTGCTACGGACTTCAGACGGCGCTCAGCTACGTGCCCGTGGACGGAGGCGCCGGCGTTGGAGTGGGCAGCGGCGAGGCCGCTCTGGACATCGAGAACTTCATCGGCCTGGCCCCGGCCGCGAACGTGATCGTCTACGAGGGCCCGAACTCGAACTCGGGCAGTCCCGGGTCGGGTCCCTACGACACGTTCTCGGCGATCATCAATCAAGATCGCGCCCAGGTGGTCAGCGTGTCCTGGGGAGAATGCGAGGCGGCGCTGGGCATCGCCGACGCCCGGGCCGAGAACACCCTGTTCGAGCAGGCCGCCGCCCAGGGCCAGACGATCGTGGCGGCTTCGGGCGACAGCGGATCCGAGGACTGCAACGCCGGCGGCAGACTCGCGCAGAACCAACTCGCCGTGGATGACCCGTCGAGCCAGCCCCTGGTCACCGGGGTAGGGGGGACAACGCTCTCCTCGCTCGGCCCCCGACCGGGCGAGAGCGTCTGGAACGACGGTGGCAACGTAGCCGGAAGCCTGCTTCAGCCGGGCGCCGGCGGCGGCGGCATCTCTGATCTGTGGACGATGCCGCGCGGCCAGCTCACCGCCCGCCCGGGACTCAACGTGCTCGCCGCGGGGGCCACCGGAGCCCAATGCGGCCACCCGGGCGGCTATTGCCGCCAGGTGCCCGACGTCGCCGCCGATGCCAATCCGGCCACCGGCTACGTGATCTACTGGAACGGTTCGGGCGCCAGCCCGGGGCAGACGGCCGGGTGGCAGGCGATCGGGGGGACGAGCGGCGCGGCGCCGGTCTGGGCGGCCCTGGTCGCCCTCGCCGATTCCTCTTTGCCGTGCGCCGGCGCACCGCTGGGAGGCGCGCTCCCGGCGCTCTATCGGTCCGCCGGCGCTGACTACGCCGGAACCTTCAATGACGTGCAGAGCGGCAACAATGACTTCGCCGGGACCCACGGCGGTCGCTTCGCGGCCGGGGCCCGCTACGACGAGGCCACCGGGCTCGGGTCCCCGAACGCCGCCGCCCTCGTGCCGGCGCTGTGCGCCCACAGCCTGCGCCTCGTCACCCCACCGACCCAGCGCTCGGCCGCCCGCGCGACCGTGTCGCTGCGGCTGCGGGCGGACGACGTGCCCGGGGCCGGCGTCCAGTTCTCGGCCCGCGGTCTCCCGCCCGGGCTCGGCCTCAATTCCATCACCGGGCTGGTCGCCGGCCGACCCCGCCGTCCCGGCACGTACTCGGTGACGGTCGTCGCCCACGACGCCTCGGCCTCGGCCGCCACCACGTCGTTCTCGTGGCAGATCGGCGGCGCGACCCGGATCCTGGCCACCTCGCTCATCACCACCGGGCCGCAGGCGCCGATCCTGGCCTTTACGGTCGCCGCGGGCCAGGGGGCCCCGCCTCTTCGCGAGTTGCTGATCAGCCTCCCGACCACGCTGCGCGCGGCGTCGACGCGCGGTCTGACCGTGAGCACAGCGAGCGGTGAGCGCCCGGCCTTCACTGCCCACCGAACCCCGAGCGGCTTTGCCCTCACCTTGCACCGCGGCTTTCACACGGTCCGGATCACCCTCTCACCGCCGGGACTTGCGGCGCTCTCCGGGCGTCAGTCCCGGGCTGTCCGCCACGGCAGCGCCGCCGTGGCGCTGCAGGTCATCGACACGACCAGGGGCGTGACCCGTCTCCACGCCCGACCGCGGCGCGCCTGAATTCCTCATGAGTCCGAGCACCTGGCCATGACCCTGCTCAAGGGTTCATGTTCGGCTGACGTCCCAGCCTCGCTTGACCACTGCTGGGCGGTGGTGGCCGACATCGAGCGCGCGCCCGAGTGGCAGCGCACGCTGGCCGCGGTGGAGGTGCTACGGCGCGACGGGGAAGGGCGCGCCCTGATCTGCGACACGATCAACGACGCCAAGCTGAAGAAGATCCGCTGTCGCGTGCGCATCGGCTACGAGCCGCCGGCGCGGCTGGCCTTCGAGCTGGTCCAGTCCCATGACCTGGACGCCATGGAGGGGGGCTGGCAGCTCGAGTCGCTGGGCCCAGAGCGGACCCGGGCGATCTACACGCTGGCCGTGGACCCGGGACCGATCGGCATCCTGGCCCGTCCCCTCGAGCGCGCGATCCGTCCGCTGGTCATGGGCCACCAGGCCGACGAGCTCGCCGCCGTCCTGGCCGCCAGCCGGTAGCCACGGAGATCGCCTCGTCGGCGCTGCTGCCTTTAGGAGCTCGGGGCGGTGTCGCTGTAGCGGCGCGCGACGTCACGCAGTACCCCGATCATCGAGCCCGCCGCGGGCGCCGCGCCCGGGCCGGACATGGTGGCGACGGTGACCTTGCGGGTGGGACTCTGGGGAGCCAGCGCCCGGACCACGATGCCCGAATGCACTCGGGTCAGGGCCAGGCGCGGGATCAACGCCACTCCGACCCCGGCGGCGACCAGCCCCTGGACGGTCTCGTAGTCGTCGGACTCGAAGGCGACGTAGGGCTCAAAGCCGGCGGCCAGGCACGAGCGCACCACGTGACGCGCGCACGGGCTCGCGGCCGAGCTCTGGACCCAGTGCTGGTCGCGGAGGTCGGCGAGGGACAGCGCGGGCTTGGCCACCAGTGGGTGATCGCCGGGCAGCGCAACGTGCATCGGATCCTCGAGCAGCGCCACCGACTGCAGCCCGGGGGCGGGCCGCTCGCGCACGCCCGGGAAGGCGAACAGCAGGGCGAGATCGAACTCGCCGGCGCGCAACCGCGGGACCATCTGCTCGGGCTCCCCCTCGGCCAGGGTCAGCTCGACGTCGGGATGCGCTTGGCGAAAGCGGGCCACCGCGAGCGGCATCAACGTCGCCCCGGCCGACGGGAACGAGGCCACCCGCAGGCGCCCCGAGCGGACGCCGAGCACAGCGGCGAGCTCAGCTTCGGCGGCCTCCACCGAGGCAAAGATCGCCTCCGCGTGGGCGACCAGGGTCGCTCCCGCTGCGGTGGCGCGCACTCCCCTGCGGTCGCGGTGCAGCAGCGTGGCACCGGTCTCGGCTTCGAGTCTGGCCACCGACTGCGAGACCGCCGACTGGGTGTAGGACAGGGCCTCGGCCGCGCCCGAGAAGGAGCCCCGCGAGACCACCTCGCAGAGCACCTGGAGTCGGGGCACGCTGAGCATTAGTAAATCTTATCCGAGTGATGATCAACGTCATTAGTGCTGATGGAAGGTGGATCGGATAATCGTGGTGAACTCGCACCTCGAGTCCACGTTTCTTCACCTATTTCTTAAGGGGCAGGTAGATGGCACTGCACGCGATCATCTCCTACGACGACTCACTCAACGACCACGACGCACTGATGCTCGCCCGCGTCCTTGGCGAGCTCGGGACGGAGCTGACCCTCGCCTATGTGCGTCACTCGACGCGTGGGCGGCCCGACCACGAGCAGGTCGAGGGCCACGCCGCCGAGGCCCTGCTGCAGCGCGGCGCTCAGTGGCTCGCCGACTCCCCGGTGCAGCGTCGGGTGGTGGTCAACGCCTCGACCGGTGAGGGTCTCGGCTGGCTCGCTCAGGCCGAGCAGGCCGACATCATCGTCTTTGGCTCGGAGTACCGGACCAGCAACGGTCACGTTTCGATCGGTCGTTCAGCCCAGAGCCTGCTCGAGCGCGGACCGGCCGCCGTGGCCATCGCGCCGGCCGGCTATCAGTCCTCGCGGCACGGCGACATCGCCACCATCGGCGTCCTCCCGGGCTCAGCCGACGAGGCCTCGATCGAGACCGCCTTCTCGCTCGCCGGCCGGCTCAACGCGACCGTGGTCGACCGCGAGCACGGCGTTGATCTGCTGATCGTGGGCTCCCGCGCCGAGGCGCCCGTGGGCCGCGTGATCCTCAGCTCACGCTCGCAGAACGCGATCGAGGAGGCCACCTCCCCGGTCCTGGTGGTCGCCCGCGGCGCCGCCCTGCATTTCGAGACCCTCGTCGCGGCGTAGCCGGGCGACTCGAGTCTCGCCCTCTGGCCGGGTCGGTCTGGCCGGGTCGGTCTGGCCGGGTCGGTCTCGCCGGGTCGGTCTGGCCGAGCCGGTTATCGTGCGCCCGCCTTGCGCACGCTGGTCATCTCCGATCTGCACCTCGGCAACCGCGGCCGCCGCGACGTTCTCCGCCGCCCGGCGGCGCTGCAGCGCCTGCTCGACGCCCTGACCGATGTCCAGCGGCTCGTGCTGCTCGGTGACTGCGCTGAGCTGATGACCCGCCACCCGCGGCGGCGGCTCGGCGCCGCCGAACCAGTGGTGCGGGCGAGCGGCGAGCGAATGGCCAGCGGAGCCGGGCAGGAGATCGTGCTCGTGCCCGGCAACCACGACGCTCCACTGATCCGAGCCTGGGTTCGCGCCCAAGGCCCGGCTCTTTCGGTGTCCAGCAGCGTGGACCCGCAGGCCACCCGGGCCCTGGGCCGGGTGGTCTCGTGGCTGGGCCCGACGACGGTGCGGGTCAATTATCCGGGCGTGTGGCTGAGCGAACGGGTCTACGCCACCCACGGTCACTACCTCGACCGCCACCTGATCCCCGATTCGGCCATCGGGCTCCCGCGCGGCCGGCTGCGGCGCGCCCCCGGTGATCACCTCAGTCCGGTGGGCTACGAGCTCGGGCGACTGCGCGCCGCGCGTCGCGATACCCGCTGGCAGCGCACCGTGCGCCGCCCGCTGAACGCCGCCGTGGACACCGCTGCCCACCGGCTCAAGGCCGCGGCGATGCCGCGCCTGGGTCCGCTGCTGATGAACGCCGGCCTGGCCCCGGTCTCGGCCGCCCTGCTCGATGTCCAGATGCGCCACGCGTCGCTGCCGGCGCTCGGGCGCGTGATCTCCCGGCTGGAGATCGATGCCGACTGGGTGATCTTCGGTCACGTCCATCGCCTCGGGCCGATGGCCGACGATCACCCCGAGCTCTGGCAAACCGGGGACGTCGGGGCCCGCCTGCTCAATTGCGGGTCCTGGCTGTACGACGCCCTGCTGGTGGACCGGGCGACCCCGCCCCACCCCTACTGGCCGGGCGGCGCCGTCCTGATCGAACCCGGCCGCGAGCCGCGGGCGATCGGGGTGCTCGACGACCTCTCCCACCATGATCTAACCGGCTGACGCCCGCCCGATCCCGACGTGGAGTGGATTGGATGCGCTCAAGACCCGGAATCCAATCGACGTCGTAGATTTCCGGTTTGTCGGTGGCGATCAGGCGGCTTCCGGCGCGAGGATCAGATGGCTGTCGCCGAACTCGTGCCAGAGATAGCCACGTTGCAGCGCGGCCCAGTAGGAGCGCTCGAGTAGGTCCGGGCCCGCGATCGCAGCCAGCATGTTCAGATGCGAGGCCTGCGGTTCGTGCCAGCCGGTGATCAGCCCGTCGACGCTGCCCACCGCGCGCCCGGGCTCGATCACCACGCCCGTCCAGCCCGAGCCGGCAGTTACCGTGCCGTCGTCCCGGGCGACGGTCTCCAGGGCCCGCACCACCGTCGTCCCGACCGCGATCACGCGCCCGCCGGCCGCGCGGGTGGCGTTGACCTGCCGCGCGGTCGCCGCCGGCACCTGGTACTGCTCGGGGAACGGCGGCTCATGGCGCTCGGGGGAGGACACGCCGGTGTGCAACGTGATCGGGGCCACCGCAATCCCGCGGGCGACCAGCCCGGCGAGCAGGGCCGCGGTGAACGGGCGTCCGGCGCTGGGCATCTCGGCGCTGCCGGGGGTGATCGCGTAGACGTTCTGATACGCCGTCAGCGGCCAGGGCCGGGCGGCGTAGCCGTAGCGGATCGGCTCTCCACACCGGGCCAGGAGCTCCTCGATGTTCAGCCCACCAGATAGCCGCGCGAGCAGCAGCCGCGTTCCCGACGCGTAGGGCGCGACCAGCTCGAGCTCGGCCACTCCGAAGGTGATCGTCTCCCCCGCGCGCCCGCGCTCGGGCCGCGAGCCGTCGGGGCTGCGCAGCTCGACCACCCGCCAGCGCTCGTCGACCTCGGGCGCGGCGGTGGCGAAGTGGACGCGGACCGGGGCGCCGTCGAACCGGCGACCGGGAACCGCAGCGGGCAGCGTGGCCGAGACGTTGATCACGACCAGATCGCCCGCCCGGAGGATCTCGGGGAGATGGTCAAAACGCTCGTGGGCGATCGAGCCGTCGCGGCGGTCGGCCACCAGCAGCGCGACCTCGTCTCGGGCCACCCCCCGGGTCTCGGGCGGGCTGGTCGCTTCCAGAGCTTCGGGCAGCTCGAAGGCCAGGGCGCTCATCCGGCGGGTGCGCCCGTGACTGGGGCGACGATCTCCTTGGCGCGGTAACGACCGCTGGCCAGGTCCCCCTCGAGCAGTTCGAGCAGCCCGGGGACGCTATCCTCGGGGGGCGGGCGATCGGAGATGTCCTCGTCGGGGAAGGCCTCCTGGTGCATCTGGGTGCGCATGTCGCCGGGATCGACCGCGTACACGCGGAGGCTCGGCTGTTCGGCCGCGAGGATCGCGCTCATCTGCTCCAACGCCGCCTTGGCGGACCCGTATCCGCCCCAGCCGGGGTAGGGCTCGCTGGCGGCGTCGGAGGTGATGTTGAGGATCCGTCCGCCGGCCGGGATGTACGGCAGGGCAAGCTGCACGAGCGCCAGCGGCGCATGGACGTTGACCCGGTAGACGCGCTCGAGCGCGGCCAGGCGGTAGTCGGCCAGCGCGGGTTGGGGACTCGGACCAAGCGTGCTGGCGTTGTTGACCAGGGCGTCGATCGGCCCGTCGGCGGCGGCGATCAGGCCACCGCGGTGCCAGTCATCGGTGACGTCGCCGGGCAGCGCCACGACCTCGGTCTCCCGGCCGAGCTCGGTCGCGGCCGCGACGAGGTCGTGCTCGCCGCGGGCGTCGAGGACCAGCCGCCAGTGATGGTGAGCGAGCTCCCGCGCGAGGGCCAGTCCGAGACCGCGCGAGGCGCCGGTGATGATTGCTGTGGGCATGACCGTCACGCTAGGGCCGCCGCGGTCCCGCTTTCCAGCGGTAATTGGTCCTAGGACCCTGGACTGGAACCCTCGACGAGGCCGCTGCGCACGGCCAGCAGGGCAGCTTGGGTGCGGTCGTCGACCCCGAGCTTGGCCAGGACGTGGCCGACGTGGGTCTTGACGGTCTTCTCGGCGATCTCGAGCTCCCGGGCGATCCGCTTGTTGGAGCGCCCCGCGACGATCAGGGCCAGAACCTCGCGCTCGCGCCGGGTCAGCTGCTCACCGCCCGCCGGCCGCGCCTGGGGGTCGGCGAGCGTGTGCAGGAGCCGGGCGGCCACGGTGGGATCGATGATCGCCGCGCCGGCGTAGGCGCTGCGCACCGCGCGCGCCAGCTCGGAGGGCTCGACGTCCTTGAGCAGGTAACCGGCCGCGCCGGCCTGCAAAGCGGGCATCAGGCGCCCGTCGTCGAGGAAGCTCGTGAGGACGATCACCCGAGCGTCGGGGGCACGGTCGCGCAGGGCCAGCATCGCGCTGACCCCGTCGCGCCGGGGCATGACCAGGTCCATGAGGATCACATCGGGTCCCAAGCGCTCGGCGGCGGCCAGTGCCTCGTCGCCGTCGGCGGCTTCCCCCGCCACCTCGATCCCGTCCTGCAGCTCGAGAAACGTCCGCAGCCCTTCGCGGACCACCGCGTGGTCGTCGACGATCAGGACCCGGATGGCGTCATCGGTCACCGCGGTGCCAGCTCCTCCGGGCGCGGAACCTCGAGCGTCACGGTGGTCCCGGCGCCCGGCACCGAGCGCAGCCGCAGGCGACCCCCGAGCTCGCGGGCGCGCTCCTCCATCGAGGTCAAGCCCAGGTGGTGGGAGCGCAGCTCCGGGTCCTCGGGGTCAAAGCCGATGCCGTCGTCGGCGACCTCGAGGCGCAGGTCGGGGCCGCGCCCGTCCAGGCGCACGGTCACGTGCTGGGCAGCGGCGTGGCGGACGGCGTTGTGCAGCGCCTCGTGGGCGATCCGCAGGACCTCGGCGGCGCGCTGGGCGGCGTCGTCCCCGTCGCCGGTGGGCGACCCCGGACAGTCGGCGCGCAGCCGGACGTCGATGCCGTGGACGCGGCCGAGCATCGCCACCTCTTTGCGCAGCGCACCTTCGAGGCCGTCACTGACGAGATCGGCGGGCCGCAGCCCGAAGATCAGCGACCGCAGCTCGGCCAACGCCTCCCGCGAGAGCTCGCGCACCCGGGCCAGCTGCGCCGCCGCGGCCGCTGGGTCGCGCTTGAACAGGGTGACGGCTGAGTCAGCACTGAGGTTGAGGCTGAACAGCTTCTGGCTGACCACGTCATGGAGCTCGAGCGCGAGCCGATTGCGCTCCGAGAGGATCGAGAGCTCGCGGCTGCGCTCGTAGAGGCGGGCGTTGGTGATGGCGATGGCGGCGTGGGCGGCGAGCAGCTCGATCAGCTCCTGGTCGTGCCCGTCGAAGGCCGTCTCCCCCTGCTTCTCGGTCAAATAGAAGGCGCCGATCACCTCATCACGGGCGCGGATCGGCACCCCGAGGAACGAGCGCATGTCGGGGTGCTCACGCGGCCACCAGCCCCCGAAGCGAGGATCTTCGTGGATGTCGACGGTCCGGTAGGCGCCGCGGGTCTCGAGGATCGCCCCCAGCATGCCGTGGGTGCGGGGCAGCGGGCCCATCGCGGCCACGAGCTCGTCGCTCATTCCGGCGACCAGGAAACGGCGAAAGCCGCCACTCCCGTCGGGGATCCCGAGCGCGGCGTAGCGGGCGCTGACCAGCTCGCGCGCCGCTTCCACGAGGCGCTGCAGAACCTGGTCCACCGAATGCTGCGAGGCGACCGCGAGCACGGCGTCGCTGACTGCCCTGAGCGCCGGAGGGAGGGACTCCGCCATAGCCCGCACGATAGCTTTGGTCTTCATGCCGAGACTCTTCTTCTGGACTCAGGCCGCGATCGTGGTCTTCGTGCTGGCCGGAATCGTGATCGCGATCACACGCCTGGCCTGAGCCCGCCGTTAGATTGGCGGCATGGTGCAAGCGATCATCGTCGGGACCGACGGATCCGATACGGCGGCCGTCGCCGTCGGCCAAGCGGTCGAGATTGCCAAGCCCTGGAGGCCCGACTGACGATCGTCAGCGCCTATGAGCCGGTGCCCGAGGGACGACTGCGAAGCGCGCGCTCGGCCGCGCCGCCGAACGTCCAGTGGGCGGTCAATCCCCGCGAGGACGTGCTCGCCCTGCTCGAGTCCGCCGCGCAGACGGCTCGGCACGCCGGGGTGGCACAGGTCGAGACCGTAGCCCGGGTGGGCGATGCGGCCGATGCCATCCTTGACGTCGCCGAAGAGCAGCACTCCGATCTGATCGTGGTCGGCAACAAGGGCATGACCGCGCTACGCGCTTCCTGCTCGGATCGGTGCCCAACAAGATCTCACACCACGCGCCCGGCTCGGTGCTGATCGTCCGCACCACTTAGCCGCGGGCGTCGGCTGGCCGGTCCGTTCAGCCGCTCGTCGCCGGGACGATCTGACGTGCCGTGGCCGCACCGGCGTTGATGATCCCGTAACCGTAGTTGGGGTCGGGTCCGCGCGCACAGCCGGGCGGAGTGGCGGGCGACGGACAGCCAAGCGGCGTGGCCGTCTGCTCGAGATGGGCGAGGATCTGGGTCGGCTTGGGGCGGGGACCGAGCACGCGGCTGGCGATAACCAGCGCCGCCGTGGCCGCGACCTCGGGGGCCGACATCGAGGTGCCGATGTAGTACCCCGGGTAGCCAAAGCGGCCCCAGTGGGGAGTGGCGACCAGGGTCAGTTGATAGATCGAGGGCAGGCTGCGTTCGGGGTGGCAGCTCGGATCGGAGGGCATGATCGCGTCGCTGCCGCCGCCCGGCGCCACGAGATCGAGTCCGATGCCGCCGTTGGAGTAGTCAGCGAGACACAGATCGCGCGTCGTGGCGCCGACCGAGATCACGTTGTTGACCCGTGCGGGGTAGGCGATCTGGTTGCTCTGGTCGTTACCCGACGCGCCTACGACGGTCACCCCGCGCGCATGGGCGAAGTTGAGCGCGCTGACGATCTCGGGGATGTCCGAGGCCGAGGAGACCTCGTTGGGCAGGAACTCGAGGCTGAGGTTGATCACGCGGGCGCCGTGGATGACCGCATAGCGAATTCCGCGGGCGATGGTGGCCTCATCGCCGAGGCCGCTGGCGTCTAGGACCCGGACCGGCATGATCGAGGCGCCGTAGGCGATCCCGGTCAACGCCACCTTGTTGTTGGTGCCCTCGGCGACGATGCCGGCCACGAACGTGCCGTGCCCGTTACGGTCCAGCGGATAGCGGTTATGACCCACGAAATCATGGGGCGCGACGAAGCTCGTGCTCCTGAAGTCCGGCGATCGACGGAACTGCCGCCACTTGCGATAGGCGACCCCAGTATCGAGGATCGCGACCACCACGCCGCGCCCGCCCCGGCGGTGATCGGCGAGGAGATTGGCCCACGCCTCGGGAGCGTTGATGCCGGTCCCGGGCAGCAGATTCCACTGCATTTTCTCCCATCCCTGGTACTGACCCGAGCGCCCGCGATCGTCCGGGTAGAAGCCCCCGGCCTGGTGGGCGATGTAATCGGGCTCGGCGTAGGCGACCCCGGGCAGCCGCCGCAGGCGCCGGATGGCGGCCGCCACGCTCTGACCCCGGGGCAGGCGGAGCACCCGCGTGCGGGGGCTCGGGGGTCCGCCCGGGGCGGCGCGGATCCCCATCCGGGTCTCGAGCGCACTGGTCACCGCCGCGATCGGACCGGGGGCGTAACCGACCAGCACCCGATGTGGTAGATAGGCGACGTTCCGGGGCAGGCTGGCTCGGGCCGCAGGCGCTGTGACCGCGACGGCCAGGGCGAAGACGCTGAGGGTCGCGAGCGCGGCGCAGATCAGACCGGGTTGGAGAGAGCGATCAGGCAGCATTCGGGAGGATCCGACGGTACCCCGTTTACACGGTAAAGACATCTTTCAAGAGCTTCGCCAGTGAGCTCGCACTTCTTTCCTCGCGACGAGTACTTCATGCGGCTGGCGCTGCGCGAGGCCACGCGCGCGCTGGAGCACGATGACATCCCCGTCGGGGCCGTAGTCGTACGCGACGGCGAGGTAATCGGCACCGGCCACAACGAGCGGGAGGTCCGCGCCGACCCCACCGCCCACGCCGAGATGATCGCCCTACGGGAGGCCGCGCGGGCTGTGGGCAGCTGGCGCGTGCTTGACGCCGTGCTCTACGTCACCCTCGAACCGTGCGCGATGTGCGCCGGGGCGATCGTGCTCTCTCGCGTGCCGCGCGTGGTGATCGGGACCAGCGATCCCAAGGCCGGGGCAGCCGGCAGCGTGCTCGACGTGCTCGGCGTGGGTGCGCGGGGTCCTCTCAACCACCGCCCTCAGGTCGAGTCGGGTCTCCTGGCTGAGGACTGCGCCAACCTGCTGCGCTCCTTCTTCGCCTCGCGCCGCTGACACGACCTCCGACCCGGCTCTGGTCTCTACGCAGCCCAGGCCCTTCGTCTAACTTGTGGCGATCCGCTCGGAGAGGTGGCAGAGCGGTTGAATGCGCCGGTCTCGAAAACCGGTATGGGCGTAAGTCCATCGGGGGTTCGAATCCCCCCCTCTCCGTTATCGCGCCAGAGCACGCTCTTTTGAGACAACGCCGCCCAGCGGGTGGATCACCGCGCCGTTATGGGGATTTGGCGTCCCGACTTCCCACAGCTTCCCCACGCGCCGGGATGACCACCGGCTCGGGATAGAGGCGCGACGCGCCCCGCCGAAAGGTCTCAAGACCGGCGCAACACGCTTCTCCGTCCAGCGGCCCCAGGGGACGGCCCCGTGACCGGCAGGGAATCCGCTGACAGCCGAGCCGCTCCGGTCCAGTGGGTCGGCGTCGTCCTACGGCGGGCGGACAGATGCTCGCCGTGGCAACGATGCAGGAGCGACTGTCCCGTGGGGGGCGCGCAACCTCGGAAGACCTCGATCTACCGGCAAGGAATCGACAGCTCGGAGATCATCGACACGGAGCCGGAGGTCGCCGCCAGTGCGAACGAGGTCGTCCGAGGCCCGCTTGGGTGTCCCGACCAGACGTGGGCGAATTGTCGCGCGCGCCCGCGCCGCGCCGCGTGGTCGCCGCGTCCATGTCCGCCCTGCGACACTGAGGTGATAGTGGTTCGAATGCGTCTTGTGCGCGGCCGCGCAGAGCGTGCTCCGGCGCGAGCGTGACGGGCGCGGGTAGGTGCCGCGGCTTCACTCGCGGGCGATGCTGAGACCTGTGCTACGTGGCTGGCCGGTTCTGGCTGCCGGTTCCGGCTCGTTGCGATGAGGACCGGGGGCCATGATGTCGCGGTGGGCGGTGGAATCGCGAGGTATGGTGCACGCGCCGTGCGGCTGGCGACGGTCACGCCGCTGGCTTCGATCTTCGGTTCGGGGTTTCTGATCATCATCCCGATCCTCGAGCGGGAGCTCGGCGCGCTGGCCGTGGTCGGGATGGCCGTTGTCTGCCTGGTCGCGTGGATGGTCGGGATCGCGATCTGCCACAACGTCGCCGTCGTCGAGCCGCTGGCAGACGCCGGTCGCCTGGACCCGACCACCTCACGGCTCGATCGCGCGTCGGACCTCGTAATCGTGGTCGCGTATGTGATCTCGGTGGCCCTGTATCTGCGAATCCTGGCGTTGTTTGTTGTCGGCTACGTGTCCACCGGATCTGGCGCATCCGAGCGCCTGCTGGCCGTCCTCCTCGTCGTGCTGATCACGGCGGTGGGGTTGGTGCGAGGACTTGCCGGGCTCGAGCTGCTCGAGCGACTGGCGCTCGGTTCGGTGTTGGTGCTGGTGCTCGCAATCGGCGCAACATTCGCCGGCAAAGACGCTTCACAGCTCCTAGGCGGTGGCCTGCGTCTCCCTCCGATGCCCAGTCTCGGACTCGTCTCGGTGCTTCTGGTGTTGGGCGGCATCGTGATCACGGTGCAGGGCTTTGAGACCGTGCGCTACCTGCAGCACATCGACCGCCAGGCGCGGATCGCAGGCAGCCGCCTCTCTCAACTGATCTCCTCGATTGTGTACATCTTGATCGTCGCGCTCGCGACCCCGCTGATGGGCCTCGGTACGGGGTCCGGGGCAGATCGCGGACTTCTGGAGCTCGTCCAGCGCGTCGCGCCGCTGCTCGCGTTGCCGCTTGTCCTATGCGCCGTCCTGAGCCAGTTCAGCGCCGCCACGGCTGACACGGAGGCAGGCGTAGGGAACCTCCGCGTGATCGGGTGGGCGCCAGTCCGCGGACGGCGCTATCTGCTGGTCGGGGGCGCTGCCGCGTACTCGCCGGGACACTCGGGACGAGCGTGATCATCGTTGTCGCGTCCCGAGCCTTTGCCGCGTACTACGCAATCCAGTGCACCGTGGCCCTGCGCACCAGCAACCGCAGACCGACACGCGTCGGATACGGTGTCCTGGCCCTCCTGATGGGGGCGATCACCCTCCTGGCCCGACCAGCTCAATGAACCCCGTTCGTCGCGCGACGACGGCCGACTCAGCACAGGGGGCC
>JBPCIY010000067.1:0-6864 GCA_051005855.1 Solirubrobacteraceae bacterium
GCACCCTGCATCTTGGCCGCGTTCTCAAAGCCGGCCCGGCCGGTGGTGGTGTTGGCGTTGCCGGTGTTGACCACCAGGGCGAGAAGGGCGCCGAGCGCGCGGCGCTCGGTGCAGATCGGGACCGGCGCGGCGAGCACGCCCGAGCGGGTGAAGCGCGCCGCACTCGTCACCTCCGGGGCGTCGCAGACCATGAGGCCGACGTCGGGGGCGCCCGACGGCTTGATCTGGGCCGCAACCCCGGCGGCGCGAAATCCGCCGGGGAGCCCGGCGCCCTCGAGCTCGGACACCGTCTTGGGGGCCTCGACCCAACGGCTGGCGAAGAAGCTCACGTGATCCCCTCGCCCTCGGGGCGGCCGAACATCAGGTTGAGGTTCTGCACCGCTTGGGAGGCGGCGCCCTTCCAGAGGTTGTCGATCACCGCGAAGACAATGATCCGTCCCGTCCGCTCGTCGTCGTGCACGGAGATGCGGCACAGGTTGGTCTCGCGCACGTCGCGGACCCCGGGTGGGTGGTCGGCGAGCTCGACGAACGGCTCCCCGGCGTAGTACTCCTTGTAGATCGATTTAGTGTCGTTCCGGGGCCCCCCATTAATAGGAGTCACGTAGCAGGAGACAAGCTCCCCCTGATCGAGCGGGAGCAGGTGCGGAGTGAAGGTGATCCGCAGGTCGGCCCCGAGCACGGCCAGCTCCTGCTCGATCTCGGGCGTGTGGCGATGTCGCGGCACCCCGTAGGCGCTCACGTTCTCATTCGCGGTGACGAAGTGGGTCTTCTCGGTCGCCGCCCGCCCCGCTCCCGAAACCCCCGACTTGGCGTCCACGACCACGTCGCCGATCAGCCCGGTCCGGGCCAGCGGGGCGAGGGCGAGCAGCGTCGCGGTCGGGTAGCAGCCCGGGTTGGCGACGATCCGGGCGTCGGCGATCTGCTCCCGGTAGCGCTCGGGCAGGCCGTACACCGCCTTGGGCAGGAGTCCCGGCTCGGGGTGCTCGCGGTACCACTCGGCGTAGACGGCGGGATCGCGGAGTCGGAAGTCGGCACTCAAGTCGACCACCTTCACTCCGCGCCGGTGCAGCTCGCCGACCAGCTCCGCCGCCGCCCCGTGGGGATAGGCGACGATCGCGCCGTCGACCCCGGCGTGGCGATCGAGATCGAGCTCCTCGAGCTCCAGCGCGACGCGGTGCTGGGGATAGAGGTGGTCGAGCCGCCGGCCCGCGTCGGCGCGGGCAGTGACGGTCTGGAGTTCAAAGGCCGGGTGGCGGGCCAGCAGCCGGGCGCTGAGCGCGCCCGCGTAGCCGGCGGCCCCGAAGACGGCGACGCTAGGAGTCACGGACCTTCCCCTTTACCTCTTTGGCCAGCGCGGCGGAGATCTTGCGGCGCTGGGCCGCGACCTCCTCGTCGGTGAGCGTGCGGTCGCTGGCCCGGAAGCTCAGCCGCAGAGCGAGGGACACGTGGTCGGCCCCGAGCAGCTGGGCGTCGCGGTAGACGTCGAATACCTCGACGGAGCGCAGCAGTGGCGCCCCCGCCCGCGTGACCACGCTCACGACGTCGGCCGCGCTGACCGTGTCGGCCACCACCACGGCCAGGTCTTCGCGCACCTCGGGGTAGCTCGTGACGTCGGTATAGCGGGTGACATGCACGCCGGCAGCCACGGCGTCGAGATCGATTTCGAAGGCGGTCAGAGGGTCAGACCGATCCCACTCGGCCGCGACCTGGGGGTGGATCTCCCCGATCCAGCCGCACGGCTCGGCGGCGACCAGGATCCGGGCCGCCCGCCCGGGATGCAGAAACGGCTCGGGGTCGGCGTCGGCGTCCAGCGTCCACTCGACCCGCAGCGCGGCGAGCAGCCCGCCCAGCACACCCTTGGCGGCGAAGAAGTCAGCCGCCGGGGGCGCGGGCTCGCGCCAGGTGGCCGGGCGCGCCGCCCCGGCCAGGAGCACGCCGACATGGTGGGGCTCGGCCGGCCGCGGGTGGGCGGGATCGGAGTCCGGGAGGTACACGGCTCCGGCCTCGAACAGGCGCAGGTCGGTCGCCCCGCGGGCCAGGTTGCGCTGGGCGACGTCGAGCAGCGAGCCGAGGAGGGTGATGCGCAATCGAGATTGGTCGGCGGACATCGGGTTGGCCAGGGCGACGGAAGGGCGGTCAGCCAGCCGCAGGCGCTTCATCGCTTCCGGCCCGGTGAAGCTCCAACCGACGACCTCGGCCGCGCCCTGGCCGGCGAGGGCATCGGCCGCGCGGCGGCGCAGCCGCTGGCGAGCCGTGAGCCGGCCGGAGGCGCCGTGGCGGGGCGGCAGCGTGGACGGCAACGTCTCCAGGGCGCCGAGTCGGGCCACCTCCTCGATCAGGTCAGCCTCGCGGGTGACGTCGGCGCGGCGGAACGTGGGCACGGTGACCTCGAGTCCGTCGGGCGCCTCGGCGGTGCTGAACTCAAGCGCGGTGAGGATCTCGGCACAGCGGGCGCGGGCCAGCTCGGTGCCGAGCAGCCCGGTCACCCGCGCGTCGCGCAGGCGAATCTGGGCGGGCGCGGGACCCGGACCGCCGATGTCGATCGTCCCGGGGGCCACGCGGGCGCCGCACAGCTCGATCATCAGCTGCGTGGCCAGGGCCTGGCCGTCGATCGCCTGCTCGGGCTGGAGCTGCTTCTCAAACCGCCCCGAGGCTTCGCTGCGCAGCCCGAGGGCCAGGGAGGTGCGGTGGATGTTGGGACCGTTCCAGTTCGCCGCCTCCATCAGCACGCGGGTGGTGACCGGCTGCACTTCGGAGCGGGCGCCCCCCATCACGCCGGCGACCGAGGTCGGCCCGTCGGCGTCGGCGATCAGCACCATCTGCTGATCGAGCGTGCGCGTCTGGCCGTCGAGCGTTTCCATCGTCTCGCCCGGCCGGGCCAGGCGGACGGTGAGCTGGGCGCCGGCGACGCGGTCCAGGTCGAAGGCGTGCAGCGGCTGCCCGGTGAGCAGCATCACGTAGTTGGTGATGTCAACCACGTTGGAGATCGGCCGTTGCCCGGCCGCCATCAGCCGCGCCTTGAGCCAGCGGGGCGACGGCCCGATCGTGACGTCCTCAAACACGCGCGCGGTGAAGCGCGGGCACAACTCCGGGCACTGCACCTCGACCCGCGCCCCCTCAACCTGGCCCGAGCTACCAGGATCTCTGGCCCACGGCGGAGGTTGGAGCGTAGCGCCGGTGGCGGCGTGAACTTCCCGCGCGACCCCGTAGATCGCCAGGCAATCCGGGCGGTTGGGCGTGATCTCCAGTTCGAGTACCGCGGTGGAGATCGGAAGCACTCCGGCCAGCGGCGTCCCAGGGGCCAGGCCGTCGTCGGTCAGGACCATGATCCCGTCGTGCTCGGTCCCGATCCCGACCTCGTCCTCGGCCAGGATCATCCCGTTGGAGACCTGGCCGCGGAGCTTGGCCGCCTTGAGCCTTGACCCGTCGGGCATGATCGCCCCCGGCCGGGCCACGGCGACGGTCTGACCGGCGGCGACGTTGGGCGCGCCGCACACGATCTGGCTGGGCTCGTCCTCGCCGACATCGACCAGGCAGACCCGCAACCGGTCGGCGTCGGGGTGTTGCTCGGCGTCGATGACCCGGCCGACCACGAAGGCATCGAGGTCGTCGACGCCGTGGTGCTCGACCCGCTCGACCTCGGTGCCGGTCATGGCCAGCCGCTGCGCCAGAGCCGCGGCGTCCAGCTCGGGCCGGCAGTACTCGTGCAGCCACGCGATCGGGACGCGCACCTAGAACTGCTCCAGGAAGCGAACGTCGTTGTCGTACAGCAGCCGCAGGTCGGGGACGCCGTGCTTGAGCATGGCGATCCGCTCGATCCCCATCCCGAAGGCAAAGCCCTGGGTGCGGTCGGGGTCATAGCCGTAGTCGCGCACGTGCGCGAACACGTTGGGGTCGACCATCCCGGCCCCGAGGATCTCGATCCATGCCGTCCCCTTGCACAGCGAGCAGCGCTGGCCGACCACAGACTCGCTGACGCTCGCCCGCGGTGCCCCCGTCACCCCGTCGGTGCAGTTGAAGCACGAGACGTCGACCTCGACGCTCGGCTCGGTGAAGGGGAAGAAGTGCGGGCGCATCCGGACCCGGCGCTCGTCCCCGAAGATCGCCTGGGCGAAGGTCAGCAGCGTGCCCTGCAGGTCGGCCAACGTGACACCCTCGTCGACCGCGAGCCCCTCGACCTGGTGAAACTGGGGCGTGTGGGTGGCGTCGGAGTCGGGGCGGTAGACGCGCCCGGGGATGACGATGTAGAGCGGCGGCGCCTGGCTTTCCATCATTCGCAGCTGCACCGGTGACGTGTGGACGCGCAGCAGCGCCGCCTCGGGGTCGAAGATGTCCACCCCATCGCGGCCACCCTCGAGGTAGAAGGTGTCGGTGAGCAGCCGCGAGGGATGCGTGGTGTCGAAGTTGAGGCCCTCGAAGTTGTAGTAGACGGTCTCGACCTCGGGACCCTCGGCGACGTTGAACCCCAGTCCGACGAACACGTCCTCGATCTCCCGCCAGGTCTGGGTGATCAGGTGCAACCGCCCCGCCGCCGACGCGGGCGCGGCGGGAAGCGTCACGTCGATGCGGTCCTCGCGCAGCCGGGTGTCGAGCTCGGTGCCGGCCAGCGCGGCCGCCTTGGCCTCGATCGCCGCCTCCAGAGCCTGGCGGGCCTGGTTGGCCGCCTGGCCGGTACCTGCGCGCTGCTCAGGAGGGAGCGAAGCCACGCCGCGCAGCAGGTTGGGCAATTGCGCTTTGCGGCCCAGCAAGCGAATCCGGACCTCCTCGAGCGCCTGGGTGGTGGATGCGGCGGCGATCGCCGTCTGGCCCTCGGTCTCGATCCGGGCGATCTGCTCGGTCATGGGCGTGCCGCTCTCGGTCATGAGCGCGCCATCCTAGTCGCCTCGTAGAGGGCGATCGTGGCCGCCATGGCGGCGTTCAGTGAATGGGTCTGGATCGGGATCCGAGCCACCTGGTCGGCCGCCTGGAGGACATCGGCGGGCAGCCCGTCGCGCTCGGCACCGACCACGAAAGTGACCCCCTCGAGCGCGAGGTCAGACAGCATGGGGGTCGCGTCGGCGCTCAGGGCGACGGTCGGGCCGGGCAGGTCGGCGACGGTCGGCACGCGCGCCAGCGGCACCTCGAACACCGCCCCCATGCTCGCGCGCACCGCCTTGGGGCTGTAGGGGTCCGCAGTCCCGGGGCCGAGCGCGACCGAGGCGGCGCCGAAGGCCCGGGCGCAGCGCAGGACGGCGCCGACGTTGCCGGGGTCTGAGACCCCGTAGAGACAGACGCAGAGTGGTCCCGTGGCCGCCGGCGCCCACCGCGCCGCGTAGACGGCGAGCGTCCGCGTGCCCGAGCCCAGTCCCGAGACCGAGGCCAGCACCGCGGGCTGGACCTCCTCGCCGGCGAGCCCGCTGCCGGCCACGCACAGACGCTGCAGCGGCTCCCAGCCGGCGGCGTCGGCGGCGGCCAGCAGATCCTCGCCCTCAGCCACGAAGCGTCCCGCGCGGTCGCGTTCACGCCGGCGTTGGGTGAGCCTGCGGATCTCTTTGAGCTTCTCGTTGTGGGGGCTGGTGATCGTCAATTTGCGTCCAGAGACAAAAAAGGGCGCCGTCTCCTGGAGGAGCGGCGCCCGGGCGGCGGTGCTGGTCTGCTCGGCTGTCAGTCAGCCGGCCGCCAGCGCCTCACGGGCGCGGTCGGCAAAGCGTCGGAACGTGTCGGCGTCGTGGACCGCGATGTCGGCCAGAACCTTGCGGTCCAGCTCGACGCCCGCGGTCTGCAGGCCGTGCATGAACTGCGAGTAGGACATGCCGTTCTGGCGGGCGGCCGCGTTGATGCGCGTGATCCACAGCCGCCGGAAGTCGCGCTTGCGGTTGCGGCGATCCCGGTAGCGATACTGGTCGGCCTTGAGCACCGCCTCTTTGGCGGTCCGGTAATGCCGGCTGGCGTCGCCCCGGTAGCCCTTGGCGAGCTTCAGCGTGGCGCGACGCTTCTTGCGCGCATGCAGTGAGCGCTTGACGCGGGTCATGAGCGCTTGGCTCCCAGCATCCGCTTGACCGCGCGCTCGTCGCTCTTGGCGATCTCCGCCGGCTGGCCGAGGTGGCGCTTGCGCTTGGGCGACTTCTTCTCGAGGATGTGGCTGGTGAAGGAGTGCCGGCCCCGGACCTTGCCGGTACCGGTGATCTTGAAGCGCTTCTTGGCGCCTGAATGGGTTTTCATCTTCGGCATCGTGAGGGCCAGAGTAAAGCAGACCCTCGCCCGTGGCCGCTTGGGCGATCTTCCGCCCGCAGACGGTTAAAAAGCCCCAGCCGCTCAGCTGGGCTCAGGCCGCAGCGTCACTCGGGGTCGGCGCGGCGGTGTCCGCAGCGCCGTTCTGATGCCCATTCTCCTGCGCTTCGGGCTCCTGGGAGGCGGCGGGCTCGGCGGGCTCGGTCGGCGCGGCCTCAGCAGCAGAGGCGGCGGCGGCCTCGGCGACGGCGGCCGCAGCCGGGTCACCCTCGGAGTGCTCGGACGGCGGTTCGACGACCGGAGGCTTGGCCCCGTCGACCTCACCGGCCAGGACGGCCTTTGAGGGGCCCAGCATCATCGTCATGTTGCGCCCGTCCTGCAGCGGTGTCTGCTCGATCACGGCGACCTCGGAGAGCTCGCCCGCGAGCTTGTCCAGCAGCGCGGTGCCGCGCTCGGGGTGGGTGACCTCGCGCCCGCGGAACATGATCGTCACCTTGACCCGGTCCTTGCCGAGCAGGAAGCGGCGGACGTGGCCCTTCTTGGTGTCGTAGTCGTTCTGGGCGATCTTGGGCCGGAACTTGATCTCGCGGATCGTGATCTGCTGCTGGTGCTTGCGGGCCGCCTTCTGCTTCTGGGCCTGCTCGTACTTGTACT
>JBPCIY010000068.1:0-27978 GCA_051005855.1 Solirubrobacteraceae bacterium
CCGACTTGTGCTCGTAGAGCGCGTGCGCGTCAAGCGCTGTGTACTTGCCATCCGCCCGGGTCATGTTCGCCACCACGACGTGGGTGTGCAGCTGCGGATCCCCAGCGCGCGACATCCGATGCCTGTAGGACGCCGCGATCAACCCCTCGCCGCAGACCCGCTCAGCGCCGCCGTGACCGCGGCGCGTGAAGCACGCCTCACGCTCGAGATAGCCAAGCGCCTCATCGACCGCGCGCTCGTGCGCGTCAAGCAAAGCCGCCGAGAGCCGCTCGTCGGCGGTCGCGAACAGCACCGACATGCTCTTGGGCGCCGAGAACGTCAAATCCAGTGCCGCCACCGTCGAGCATGCGCCCATCGGGCGCAGGACCTCTCCGTTGGGGCTGCGACCCTCCATCAAGGCCATGAACGCGTCGCGCTCGACCACCTGCCCCGCAGGTAGGCCTAGCGCGTCAGCGCCGGCGCCCCGCCACACGCCCGGGGCCTCACCCCGGCCGGGGTAGTAATCCTCCAGCCCCGCCGCGACCTGCTGCACGTCGTACTGAAGCTGAGCACGGCTCGCACCCAGCTTGCCGATCGTCAGCACGCCGACCGACCCGTCCGACGCGGACACAAAACGGACACATCAACCCGCCCACGCGTGCTCACGAGCGATCTAACCGATCCGGATCAAACAACCGTATTTGCAGGTCAGAAGCGCCCTCAGCGAGACGTTCGTGGTCGCCCGTTACCCCCCAAGGGGTCTCTGATAAGGAAGAGGTCCCAGGTTCCAGTCCTGGATCGCCCATCCCAACCGGCGTGGGCAGGGGGAACGCGGCGCGGTCCCCCGGTATGGCCGGGCATTGTCGTGGGGGTGGCTGGGCGCTGCCGGGAGAACGCCCCATATGCTCAGCGGCCGTGTCCTCGCAGCGCATGCGGCGCTGGTCCTCGCATCAGCCCAACGTCCCCGGTCGCGGCATCGTGGCCAGCTATGGCCTGCGGTTCTGGGCGCTGGTCGTGGTGTTGGGCGTGGCCACCGGGGTCGGCGCCTCGGCGCTGATGGCCCTGCTCGGCCTGGCCGAACACCTGACCTTCGGATATCACCACGGCCCGTTCCTGGCTGGCGTGCGGACGGCTTCGGATACGCGTCGCGTCGTCGCGCTGCTGCTGGCCGCGGGGTTGGTCGGGGTCGGCGCTGCCGTCCTGCGTCGGCTGCCCAGCTCCGGTGGCACCGAGGTGGCCGACGCGCTGTGGCTGCACGCGGGACGCTTGCGCCTGTTCGCGAGCTTCGCCCGCGGCGTGCTCTCGATCGTCACGGTGGGTATGGGGGTTTCACTCGGACGTGAGGCCGCCCCCCAGGTGGCGGGCGCTGCGATAGCCAGCCGGCTGGCGGAATGGGCCCAGCTCCCAGTCTGGCAGCGGCGTCTGCTCGTCGCGTCGGGCGCGGGCGCGGGGTTCGCGGCCGTCTACAACGTTCCCCTCGGCGGAGCCCTATTCGCGCTCGAGGTGCTCTTGGGGACGCTCGCCCTGCCGCTCGTGCTCCCGGCCCTCGCCGTGTCGGCGCTCGCCACCGCCGTGGCCTGGATCACCCTGGGGACGGAGCACACCTACGCGATGCCGGCCTATGCCCTGCATCCCGCCCAGCTGGTCTGGGCGGCCCTGTTCGGCCCCGTGATCGGCGTCCTGGCCGTCGGCTGGGTGCGGCTGGTGGCCCGAGCGATGGCCCTCCAGCGGCGGGGCTGGATTCGCTTTGCGGCGCCGTTGGCCGTCTTCGCCGCGTTAGGCGTGCTGGCGATCCCTTATCCCCAGCTGCTCGGCAACGGCCAGGGGATCGTCCAGCTTGCGCTGATCGGCGGCCTTTCGCTCGGCCTGTCCGCGGTGCTGCTGGTCCTCAAGCCGCTGGCCACCGCGGCCTGCCTGGGGGCCGGAGCTCCCGGGGGCCTGTTCACGCCCACCTTGACAATCGGGGTCCTACTCGCCGCGGTCCTCGCCGGCCTGTGGTCTCACCTCTGGCCGCACGTCCTCCCGGCCAGCTATGCCCTGATCGGGGGCGGCGCGTTCCTCGCCGCGGCCATGCAAGGACCCCTCTCGGGCGTCGTCCTCGTCCTCGAGCTGACCGGCCATTTCGACGCCCTGATGGCGCCGACGCTGCTGGCCGTGACCGAGGCCACCGTCATCGCCCGCCGCCTGGGGGCACCGTCGATCTATTCGGCCCGTCTGCCCATCGCGACGGCCGAGAGCGGTAGCGCGGCCGCGATCGAGCTCCTCGATGCGGTGGATAAGGCGTTACCGGGCGAGCCGCACCCATAGTGGAGCCCGCGAAAGGCCGCTAAACGACCCGGCGTCGGTCCCTCCCACGAATGCCCGCCCCGGGACCAAATACTGCTGGGCGACTGCCCCCCGTTAGGCGGCGCGCCGAAGCTCCTCGAGCCCCGAGCTCTTCGCCAAGCGGCTCAGACCCTGCTGCTCGAGCTCACGCGCCTTACCGAGCGTGATGCCGAGCTCAAGGCCGGTCTGCCTAAGGTTGAGCGGCTCGGCGCCGACCAGGCCGAAGCGCAGACGGATCACGTTGCGCTCTGGCTCGGGCAGTTGGTCGACGGCGCCGTTGATCAACTCTTGGCGCTCGTTGGACTCCACCTCCTCGGCGGGCTGGGGACGCTCGCTGGCCAGCAGGTCTCCGAACGCGGTCTCGCCGTCCTCGCCGACTGGCTGATCAAGGCTGGTCAGGCCTCGGGTCAGCTCGCGCAGTTCCGCCACCTCTTCGGCGGGGATCTTCGCCTCGGTGGCGATCTCCTCGTCGGTCGGCTCGCGGCCCAGCTTGGTGCTGAGCTCTGACTCCACCTTGCGCACCTTGGTCTGGCGCTGCGCTACGTGGACGGGCAGCCGGATCGTCCGACCGTGGTTCTGAAGGCCCCGCTGAAGCGCCTGGCGGATCCACAGGGTTCCGTAGGTCGAGAACTTGAAGCCGCGCCGCCAGTCGAACTTCTCGACTGCGCGGATCAGGCCCAGCATGCCTTCCTGGACGAGATCTTCCATCGGCAGGCCGTGGCCCTGATAGCGGCGGGCCTGCGATACGACGAGCCTGAGGTTGGCGTTGATCATCCGCTCCTTGGCGGCGAGGTCGCCTCGCTCGATCGCCTGGGCCAGCTCGATCTCCTCCTCGGCGGTGAGCAGCGAGTGGGCGCGAGCGGCGCGCAGGAACAGGTCCAGCGAGTTCTCGGTCAGCACGCCGGTGTCCGTGGTTGTCCGCCGACTGGGGGCAGGACGGCGCTCGTCGGCGCGCGGGCTTCGGCGCCGGACCTGCCGGCGGGGGGCGTTGGTATTGCCATCACCGTGCTCGCCACGCTTGCGCGAACGCGGGTTTGCTTCGTGCTCGCGCCCCGGCGTGGGGGCTTCGCGAGCCTGGGTTTCAATGCGGTTCAGATCTATCTCCGTTGTTTTCATGGGTTTTCTCCGCCAGTAATCATATCAGAAGTTCGACGATCATCGAACTATGCCCAGGCGGCGCTAACGGCCCGTTAACGGGGTGGTTCAACCCTCCCCAGAGAGGTAGATGTGCGGTCTGGGCGGGGGCTAACCACCCGGCCAGCGGACTTTTGTCCACGGTTGACGGCGCCCCCGAGAGGCCAGGGCCGCCCCCGAGTCCAGGCCGGGTCAGGAGCCGTTGACGAACTGCGTGATGTCCGGCGTGCCGCGGCCGGTTGCGTAGTCCCAACCGGGCAGGGCCGGGAAGCCGTTGCTACCCAGCGTGATGTCGCGGAAGGCAGCGCCCGGCTCGGTGTTGTAGATGACCGGACCGGCAAAGCCCAGGCTCCCGGCGTGGGCGCCCTGGGCCCGGGCCCAGATGCCCTGCCAGGAGGGTGCGCTCGCGCTCGTTCCGCCGATTGTCTGCACCGTTCCGGCGACCACGACCTGGTAGCCGCTCTCGGGGTCGGCGTCGAGGCTGACGTCGGGCACCCCGCGGCGCAGGAGCGGGACCGCGCCACCGACCCGGGTGGCCGATTGGAAGGCGGGAGTCGGCTCGAGCAGACTGGAGCCGCCACCCCCGGCATACCAGGCGATCTCGCTGGGGCCGTTCGGGGAGAGCACGCTCGTGCCACCTACGCCGATTCCGTACGGGCTCGAGGCGGGATAGTTGACCCCGGGCAGCCCGGCCGGGACGCCGTTGACGCCGGTCACCGCCGGGCACTGGGATCCGGTGTCGCCGCTGGAGAAGAACATCGTCTGGCCTTGAGCGGCGCCCTGGGCGAGGATCGTGTCCAGGCTGCTGGTGAAACCCGCGGCGTAAGCGAGCAACTCGCACTCGCCGGCCGAGAAGCTTCCCTGCTTACTGGCGTTGTCGGTGACCCAGCGGTTGATCGTGGCGGCGATGTCCTGGTCAGACAGCGAAGGCCCGACGTACACGTCGAGCTGGCCGACGCCCGGGGCAAAGCCGGTCGAGTACTGGCTGTCGAGGTCCCACTCGTCCGCCCCCGAGGTGTCGCTGCTGGCCGGGCCCACGTTGATCTGGTTCCAGGTCACGGCCGGCAGGCCGAAGTGTGACTCGAAGGTGGCCAGGTCCTTCTTGGGCTGGCTGAGGTTGCCCTCGGTGATGATCGCGAGCTGCTGCCCGCTGCCGGTCTGCGCCGCCGGAGCGTGGTAGATCGACCAGAAGTCCTTGGGTCCGTACTGGGACGGGTAGCTGAGCGTGGGAAGGCCCAGACCCAGCGTCGGCAGCTCGGCGGGGAGGCTCGAAAAGACCCGATGCCGGCTCGCCGCCGTGCGCTGAGCCGGCGTCACCAGGGACAGGCGGCCCCGGCTGGAGAGGCCGAGCACGGCGCTGACGCGGCCGCCGAGCGAGGCCGGCAGCCGGGCCGGGCGCGTGATCTGGTCAAAGCTCCCGGCGGAGGGAGAGCGGAAATTGTGAAGACTGGTGTGGAGGGCCCCGGCTATCGCCCGGGAGGAGCCGGCGATCCGCACCAGCAGGCGATTGGCCGACACCGAGGCGACGGTCAGGCCGTGGCTCCGGGTCCAGGCGCGGACCCGCTGGACGGTCGCCTGGGCGGGGGCGTAGCGCGCCGTGAACTGGGCCGGGGTGAGGGGAGCATGGTGGCTGGCCACGAAGGCCCGCAAGGCTGGGTCATCACGCGGGGTCAGGGCCAGCGTGATCGTCATCGGCCGGCTGACCAGGGGCCCCAGGTCACTGGCTCCGGTGACACGCCAAGCCTGGGCTCCGGCCACATGGGCCCGCGCCAGCGCCGGGACCAGGCTGGCGGCGATCATGACCAGCAAGACGGCGGTTCCCAAGCTAATTCGGCGCGACATCAGACTGCTCCCACGACGTAGAACCGGGGCGGAAGGAGCCACCCTCACCGAGAACGAGGGTGCAGGGAGCGACCCTCACCGCGGCCAGGTTACCCGATCTACCACTTTCTATCCGTCGATCGCCCCGAAGGTCTGGCGCGCCAGCTCCAGGAACTCCGCGGCCGCGGGGGCATGGCGCCGGCCCTCCCTCCAGGCCAACGTGATGTCGCGCTCCAGGCGGGGTTCGATGAGCGTCACGACCTCGACCTCGGCCCCGGGGCCCTCGGCATCGGAGCGAGGCAGGATGGCGGCGCCGAGACCGCGGGAGACGAGACGCCGGACACGCTGGCTCTCGTTGGATTCGAGCCTGACCCGGGGCTCGAAGCCCGCCTCATGACCGGCCGATACGAGCAGCTCGCGCAGTCGGGCTCCGGTCCGGAAGCTGATGAAGGGCTCATCGGCGAGCTCGGCCATCCGGACCTGCCGGCGCTGGCCCAGGCGATGCGACGGCGGCAGCAGCGCGACCAGTTCCTCGGAGATGAGTTGGTGCAGGCCGAGTCCGTGGCTCTCGATACGCTCGGTCACCGACAAGAAGGCGAGATCGAGCTCATCGACGCGCAGCATCTCGGCCATCTCCTCGCTGGACTGTTCGCGGACCGTGAGCTGAACGTTGGGATGGCGCTCGCTGAACAGCGCCACCGCCAACGACAGGTCGACCGGGCCCATCGTGTGCATCGCCCCGATCGTCACGTGGCCGGTCTCCATCCCGCGCAACGCCTGCAGCTCGGTCGCGGCCGCCTCGAGCTCGGCCAGGATCCGTCGAGCCCGCACGACCAGCAGCTCGCCCGCGTCGGTCAGCTTGAGCCGACGCGTGGTCCGCTCGACCACGGCCAGTCCGAGCTCGTCCTCGAGCCGGCGGATCTGTTGGGACACGGCGGGCTGGGCGATGTGCAGGCTGGCCGCGGCCCGGGTGAAGTTGCGTTCCTCAGCGAGCGCGACGAGGTAGCGGAGCTGCCGGAGATCCATAAGTGCTGATTATGAATGCATGCAAGCACTCGTCTTGGACTTCTAGAGCAAAGGTCGCCATGATTGTCCCTGTAGCACCTCTCCTCCCTCGAGCGCGCCCCGCAGAATCGGCCTCATATCCCGCCGGTTCCGGGGCGCTCTCACTTTAAGGGCCGCCTCCGCTCAGCGCTCAGCCGAACAGGCGGATCAGGCAGTCGGCGACCATGGCCGGCTTCTCGGATCCCTTGACCTCGATCGTGGCCCGCAGCTTGGCCTGAAGTCCACCCGGCACATCATCCACGGCGATCAGCTCCACGCCGCCGCGCCATTCGCGGCCGACCGGCAGCGGCGCGGGGAAGCGGACCCTGTCCAGGCCGTAGTTGACCCCCACCGAGGCATCGCTGACCTTCAGCAGCTGCCCGAGGATCGCGGCCACCAGGGACAAGGTCAGATAGCCGTGGGCAATTGTGCCGCCGAACGGCGAGGCCTTGGCCCGCTCGACATCAACGTGGATGAAATTGTGATCCTCGGTCACGTCGGCGAAGCGATTGACGCGGTCCTGCTCCATCTCGCGCCACTCGGTGTAGCCGAGGTGTTCGCCCACGTGGTCGCGCACATCAGCCATCGCGACGACCAGGCCGGAAGTCTCTGAAGGGGTCATGGCGGCATCATCTCACGCCCAGGCGCACTCAGTAGTTGCCCCGGACTCAGTGACGCGAGAAACACGGAGGTAAAGCGCGAGTTCACACCGATAACTAGGTATGGCCTCCGCCCGGCACTTCTCCTGCACGCTCTCGGCGGTCCTGCTCGCCCGGGTACACGAGTTCGGCGGCGACGCGGCCGTCACCGAGGTGCTGGCCCGGGCCGGAATCGTCCGCCCCGCGGCCGAGCTGACCGACATCGTCAACTGGATCTCCTACCGGGACGCGATCGCGCTCTGGCGCGCCGGCGCCCAGGTCACCCACCATCCGCGCTTTGCCCGCGCGGTCGGCGAGGACGCAGCCCGCCGCCTGAACGGCTCACCGGTCGCCACGCTGCTGCGCTCGCTCGGCTCGCCTGAGGCGGTGTACAGCCAGATCGCGGTGACGGCGAGCAAATACAGCACCGTGGCCGAGCTCCGCGCGGTCCGGTCCGGTCCCGGGTTCGCCGACATCGTCGCCGTCCCGGCCCCCGGCTTCAACCGCGCCGCTGACCACTGCGACTGGACGTGCGGGCTGCTCTCGCAGCCGGCGATGCTGTTCGGTCTCCCACCCGCGACCGTCGAGCACGAGCGCTGTGCGGCCTTCGGCGCCCCCGCCTGCGAGTACCGCGTGACCTGGTCGGCCGAGCAGGCTCGGTCCAACTGCGAATCGCCCGAGCAGATCCGTCAGCTGCGCGAGCAGCTCGAGGCGATGACGGAACGCCTGCACAGTATGTTCCAGACCGCCGCCGACCTGATCGGCGCCGGCCGCCTCGAGGAAGTCCTGGCCCGGATCGCCGAATCGCGCCGCGGTCGAAGTCCGCGCCCCCGGTCATCTGCTCGCGATCCAGATGCCCTTCGAGTCCGAGCCCCGGGTCTTTCACCGCGGCTTTGCCGAGGAAGATGTCTCGGGCCACGTGGAGCGGCTCCTGCACCAGCATCCGTCGGCGCTGCCCGAGTCCTGCCTGGTTGTCCCCGTCCGCTCCAACCGCCACGACTACGGGCGGCTGCTGGCGATGTTCGAGCACGGCTCGTTCTTTCCCGAGGAGCGCGAGCTCCTGGAGGTCTACGCGCGCTATGCGGCCAGCGCGCTGGACGGCGCGACCGCCTTGCACGAGGCCGAGCGCCGCTACCGGCAGTCAAGTGCCCTGCTCGGGCTCGCGCGCGCCCTGGCCGCGGCCGGCACCAGCGCCGAGGTGGCCCGCAAGCTCGCCGATTCAGTCCCGGTGGTCGTCGATTGCGACCGGGTCGGCGTCTACCTGTGGGACGAGACCCGGCGCGAGCTTCTGCGTAGCGCGATCACACAGGTCAACGGCGAGGAGCCGGCCCAGATCGCCGGACGCTCGAGCTGGACGCCAACCCCCGGCGGCGCCTTTGCCGCCATGCTCCGCGACCCCAAGCCCGACCCCGTGTTTCTGGACGCCGTCACCGGAGACTCGTACCTCCGCGGCCTGTTCGCCTCGCTCGGGTTCGTGGCCACGATCCTCGTACCCCTGGTCGCGCCGGGTCGCTTCCTCGGCTTGCTCTCAGTGGCCGTGACCGAGAACCCGGGACGGCTCCTGCCCTCCGCCGACCTGCTCGATCGTCTCTCCGGCGTCGCCGCTCAGGCCACGACCGCCCTGCAGAACGGACAGCTGGTTGACCAGATCACCTATCAGGCGCTGCACGACCAGCTCACCGGCCTGGCCAACCGCGTCCAGTTCACGAGCACGCTGCGCACCGCCGTCCGCGAGGCCCGCGACCGGGGCTCGCTCGTGACGCTCTTCTATGTCGACCTGGATCGGTTCAAGCCGGTCAACGACGGTTACGGCCACGAGATCGGGGATGCCCTCCTGACCGCCGTCGGCGAGCGTCTGCGGGCCTGCACCCGAGCCGGCGATGTGGTCGCCCGGCTCGGAGGCGACGAATTCGCCGTGCTGGTGACAGCTCGGGTCGGTGACGACCTGGACTGCACGGAGGCACGCATCGAGGAGGCCTTCGTCTCGCCGTTCGTGCTCGACGGCCGGCGCCTGGGCCTGGGGGCCAGTGTCGGCCGCGCGGTCTATCCGCACGACGCCGAGGACGCCGACGCCCTGCTGCGCCACGCCGACGCGGCTATGTTCGAGTCAAAGCGGGCGCGCCCGGCCGGGGATCTGCTGCGCGTCCCCGGGGCGGCCGCCTAGGCCGAGCCCAATCCGAGCGTCGGCGCTCCGGATCAGCTCCTCGTCGTGGGTGGCGCAGATCACCGTGTTTCCGGCGGCGGCGGCCGTGGTCAGGGTCCGGGCGACGAGCAGGGCGCCGGGGCGATCCAGTCGCGACGTCGGCTCGTCGACGAGCAGCAGTCCTCGGGCTCCGGCCAGGGCGGCGCCCAACGCCACACGCTGGGCTTCGCCGGCCGAGAGCCGTGAGACCCGCTGCCCGAGGCGCTCGTCGAGGCCGAGGGCGGCCAGGATCGTCTGTGCTCGGCCGCTCGCGACCTCGGCCTCAAGCCCACGGACCCGCAGGGCCAGGACCACGTTCTCGAGCGCGCTGAGGAATCCGACGGGTGCCGGTTCTTGCGTGAGGTAGCCCATCCGTCCCCGGCGCAGAGCCGCCCGCGGCTCGGGGCCGAGCTCGCCGAGGTCGATGCCGTCGAGCCGCACCTCGCCCGCGTCGGGGCGATCCAGCCCGGCCACGAGCTCCAGGAGCGTGGTCTTCCCGCTCCCCGACGGGCCCGTGAGCACGGTCAGCTGTCCGGCCGCGAAGCCAGCCGTGAACCCGTCGAGGATGAGGCGGCGCCCGCGCGCGCGCCTCACGTCGGTGACGGTCACCACCGCCGGCGGGCCGGCCGCAGCGGGCGCCGAGACCCCCGCCGATGCCGGGGGAGCGCCGACGGTCGGCGCCGTAGCGCGGAGCACGATCGCGCCCGGCTGCGATCGCGCCTGGACGGTCCCGTTGATGTTGGCCGCTGCCCGCAGGGCCTGCGGGAGGCGCACCCATCCGCCCCGCCCAATGACCAGCGCCGGGTCGCCATCGCCGCGCTCCTCGACGATGCGCCCGTCGCGGATGCGCAGCGTGCGCTGGGCGGAGGCGGCCAGCGCCGGATCGTGGGACACGACCAGCACCGTCGTGCCTTCGGCTTCGGCGAGCCGCGCGATCACGCTCGCCGTGGTCCCGGCCGTGTGGGCGTCCAGTTCCGCGGTGGGCTCGTCGGCGAGCAGCAACCCCGGGCGATGAGCGAGCGCCGCGCACAGCGAGACTCGCTGGCGCTCGCCGCCGGACAGCTCCGCGGCCCGCGCACCCGCGCGTTCGCTGAGTCCGGTGGCGTCGAGCAACTCGGCGACCCGGGCCCGCGAACGGTCGCGTGGCGTGCCGCGCAGGGCGAGGGGCAGCGCGATCGACTCGGCGACGGTCAGGTCGGGGGAGAGCGTGCTCTCGGCGTGTTGGTCCATGAACCCGATCCACCGGTGTCGCAGGCGCGCCCGGCCGGCCGCCGACAGCCGTCCGGGATCCTCACCGAAGACGAGCATCGATCCCGCCGAGGGCGGCTCGAGTCCCGCGATCACGCGTAGCAGGGTGGTCTTACCTGCGCCGCTGGCGCCGATCAGGCATACCCGCTCGCCCCGCGTGAGCTCGAGACTCAGGCCCTGCAGGGCGGCCGCGTCGCCCTGGCCGGTGCGGTGCAGGCAGAACACGTCGCGCAGGCGGACCGCCGGGTCGCTCATCGGCGTCGACCCGGGGCCGCGAGCCTCGTCGATAGCCAGGCCGTGGCCACAAACAGGAACAACGCGAGTAGCGCGGCCAGGGCCAGGCCGCCCCACGGGGCCACCGCGACCAACGGGGGCGCCGGCGGGGCGAGGGTACTCCCCGCCTCAACGGCCGCCACCGCGAGCCGGGTCAGGGCAAGTGCCACCACGAGTCCGGCCGTCAGCCCGAGTCCAGCGGCGGTGAGGACTCGGAGCGCGAGCTCGCGACGGAGCGCCCGCGGCCCGAGCCCCTGCACGATCAGCGCGCGCTCGGCGTGTGGGTCGCGCAGCGCGCCGAACAGGACCACGAGCAGTCCCAGGACGGCCAGCCCGAGCCCCACCCCGGCCGCGGCGAGCAGCGTCCCGAGAACTCCCCGGGCGATCGGATCGGCCTGCAGCCGGCGCAGGAACTGGCCGCGAAAGCTCGCGTCCAGGCCGCTGAGCGGTGGGCGCGAGAGCGCGGCGCGCAGGCGGCCCGGCCGCGGGGAGTTGATCCACAGCTCGTCCGGTCGGCCCGCGCCGGGCAGCGAGGCGTCGAGCGCCGCGGCCAGGGTGGACTGGTCGGCGATCACGAACCCAGCATCGTCAGCCGGCACGGTCGGAAACCGGCGCAGGGTGCCGACCACCTGGGCGCTAACCGGCAGGCCGTCGACGGTCAGCGCGAGCCGCCCGTGGGGGGCGGCCGCGGCGGTGGCCGGGTCAGTCAGCACGCGGACCGGCGCGGTGTCGCTGGGCTGGACTGGGCGGAGCACCCCAGGATTGCCGGCCGGGTCAAAGCGCACGCGCAAACTGCCGGCCGCTCCGGGGCCGATCCCCGCGGCCGCACCGACGGCTCGCCAACCGGCGAGCGACACGCGCTCGCCCGCGCCACCGGGAGTCCGCACCGGCCCGATCGTCACGTCAGTCGCCGACTGGGTGGCGGCGGTCAGGCTCTCCCCGTTCTGGTGTCCGCTCGTGATCTCCACGCCGGCTGGGGCCGCGAGGCTGAGGGCCGCGAGCTCATAGCCTCCGGACGGGATCCGGATCGCGACCGTCTGGCGGCGCGCCGTCGCGGTGCCCACCGGAAGCTGGATCAGGGCGCCATCGGGGGCGCGCAGATCGGCCGTCACCACCGCTGCACCGCCGCGGGCTCGCAGGCCGACGGTCAGCCGGCCTCCGGTCCGGGCGAGCTCGGGGCCGGGCGAGCGCACCGGCCCGGACGGACGCAAGCGGCGACCGAGCGCGGCGAGGGGCGCAGGCCCGTCGCTGGTCCGCCAACCGCCGATCAGGCCCAGGCCGGCGGCCGGTACGCCGAGCGCGGGGACGGTGACGGCGGCCGCGTTGACCGCGAAGCTCGCGTCAGTCCGCCGGACCGGCAGGACCCGGCCACCCGCCAGGGCCTGCCAGCGGGCCAGCGGCGCGCCCTGCAGCGGGGTGGCGTAGCTCGCCCCGGGAGCGACGAGAGCGTCGAGCGGGATGCGATCGGAGGCGGCGTCGGCCTGGCCGCGCGCGAGCGTCGCGCGGTAGCCGAGGGCGAAACCGCCCAGCCCGGTACTCACGGCGATGAAAGCAATGGCCAGCGCGGGCGCGGCGGGGGCGCGGGCCAGGCCAATCAGGGCGAGACGCAGAATCGGCGGCCCATCCCGGCTGAGGCGCTCCAGGCCGCGCAGGCCCGAGACGGCGACCCGGTAGACCAGGACGCCGGCGCTGGCACAGGCCAGGGGTGCGAGCAGGATCGGCAGCGGCCCACCATCGCCGCCGGCCCGGGTCAGGGTCAGGGCGAGGGCGGCGGCCGACGCGGCGGCCAGGACGTCGGCGACCCGGGCCGAGGGCAGGAGCAGGACGAGCGACACGAGCGTCGTGGCCACCGCCCACCCCCCGGCCAGGACGGCCGTCCCGGTCACGGTCAGCACCGAGCGGGTGAGTACGGCGCCGACGGGGAGATGGGCGCCGGCGGCCAGGACGGCGGTCGCCGCCAAGCCCAACGCGGCTCCCACCAGCAGCCCCAGCGCCGCCAGCGCCCCAGCCTCCGCGAGCGCAAAAAGGGCCCGCTGACTGGTCCGGGCGCCGGCCGTGGCCAGCCGGCGGACGTCGGCCTCGCGCTCCTGACGCAACGCGAACGCAGCCAGGACGATGAACCCGGCGAGCGCCGCCAGCCCCCCGCCGCCGGCCAGGAGCAGCCGGCGCGGAGCGGCGGCTGCCTGGGCGCGCGCTCGATCGAGGAGGTCGAAGGGAGCGTCGAGGACAAAGGCCCCATTGGCCGGGAGGCCAACCTGGACCCGTTGCAGGCGGGCCTCCACCGCCCCGAGCTGCCAGCTGTCCAGCCGGGCCAGCGAACGCACGGACACCCAGCTCTCGGTTCGGTAGACACCGCTCAGGCCTGGAATCCGATCCAAGCCGGCCGGGTCGCCGGACAGCACCACCGGCGGACCGCCACCGGCGGCGGGGGCAAAGCCCAACGGCACCGCGGAGGCCAGGGTCGCCGCGCCGGCCACGCGCAGGTGGACGCCATAGGCGCTCAGGTCGGCTCGGTCCAGGGCGGTGGTGCGCAGGACCGGGCAGCCGGTCTTTGCGCAGCCGGCGAGCCTCGCGCCCGGTCGGCCAACCCACGCCGTGAGCGGGCTGATCGCCGCCGGGCGGACCACCAGTCCGCCCAGCCGCACCGGGTTGAGCAGGACGACATGACTCGGGGACTCGATCCCCAGCCGGCGCAGCAACCCGCGGGCGGCCTGCTCACGAGCGGTCGAGGCCGGACCCTGGGCGGTCAGCCTCACGATCCGGCTTAGCGGGGGCGCGTCCCGCAGGACCCTCCGCGCAGCCCGATCGCCGCTGATCGTTGCTTCGCCCGCGACCCCGCACGCGAAGCCGGTGGCCAGCGCCAGACCGAGCACGGCCGCCAGCCAGCGGCCGGGGCGGCGCCTCCCCCGGGCGAGCACCAGCGTCAGCGGGGCAAGGAGCCCGCGCACTCACGCCCCCCGCTGGCGCCGGTAATGGGCCCGGGCCTTCTCGCGTCCCCCACACACCGACATCGAGCACCAGCGGCCCGAGCGGTTGCGCGAATGGTCATAGAACAGCCAGCCGCAGTGGTGACCGGGACAGACCTTGAGTCGCGACCAGCGACCGTCGAGCATGGCCTGGGCGGAGATCGCCAGCAGCACCGCGATCGCGCCCGGAAAGCCGGCCTCGCCGCCACCGCTCAACACGGGCGTCGGCGCCGAGAAACGCAGTTGGATCGGGGTCTCGGCCGCCAGGTCATCCAGCCGCGCACGTCCTCGCCGAGCGCCTTCGCCGTCGAGGGCCCCGGCCACCGCCCGCAGAGCGGCGCGCAACTCGAGCGCGCGCTCGAGGTCGCCCGGCTCCAGGCGCATTTCGCGGCCGAGTAGCCCGGCGTCCTGCAGCCAGGCGGCCAAGGCTTGCGGTGAGTCCAGCATCTCGGCCCCAAAATCACTGCCGAGGTCGAAGTGAGTGTTGGCAAAGCCCTGCACGAGCGCGAGCGCGCCGGGCGCTGGACGACGGTCCCCGGGCTGGGGTATCACGCGCGTCCAGGTAGACACTCTCTCACCGGTCATTGGCTGATGACCGGTGAGAATACGGCCTGAGCGGCGCGTGCGTCCAGTCCGCCGCGGCGTCTCTGGTGGGGGCTCGACGGGCCGTCACCCGGCTTGGCCAGCGGCCGAGCGGCCGTCCGGTGGCCCGTATACTGGCCACATCCCCGACGAGGAGCCACGCGTGCAGGAAATGGTCATCTACGGCGTTAGCTTCGACATGGTCGGTAAGCAGCCGATCGTGTTGCTCAAAACCGTGGAGAGCAACAAGTTCCTGCCCATCTGGATCGGTCACCCCGAGGCGGCGGCGATCCTGATGAAGCTTCAGGGCGCCTCGACCCCCCGGCCCATGACCCATGACCTGCTCTCCGAGATGCTCGGCGAGCTCGAGGTCGAGTGCACGCGGGTCGCCGTCACCGAGCTGCGCGAGAACACCTTCTACGCCTCGATCAGCCTGCGGGCCAACGGCCGCGAGCTTGAGATCGACTCTCGACCCAGCGACGCCCTGGCCCTCGCCGTCCGCTCGGGCGCCCCGATCTTCGCCGCCGACGAGGTCATCTCCGAGTCCGCGATCGAGTTCGAGCACGAGGTCGAGGACACCGAAGAGGTGGTCGAGAAGTTCAAGGACTTCCTCGATCAGGTCACCCCGGAGGATTTCGCTTCCGACGAGTAACTGGCTTGCGGCTGCTCGCCGTGGGTGATTGCGGTGTGCTCCGGCGTTTTGGACCGGCTCGAGGGCTGAGTCCGGTTTCGCGCTTGGGTGCGGGATGGGGCTGGGGGGAGGCGAGTTTGAGGTCGGTCGGCGCCTCGCTTTCCGGACACAGCGCGACGAGCGGCGCCGGTGGCGCGGGGGCTCGTCGTCCTGGCCCCACCAGTCGGACACGGTGCGACGAGCCGCTAAGAATCATGAAGCGCTCGTCGTACCATGTCCGCGCGGACGGCTCCATCGTCAGCCTCCTCCGCACCCAGCCAAGCGCCGCGGGCGTTCCTCCCGAGTCAGTCCGAAGCGCTCACGCGCCGACTGGAACCGCGGCCAGGACCCGGGCCACGAGCTGATCGAACGAGATCCCCGCCGCCTCGGCGGCCTGGGGCAGCAGGCTGGTCTCGGTCAGGCCCGGGATCGGGTTGACGTCGAGCACGCACAGCTCGGGGTGGGCGGGATCGGAGTCGGCGAGGATCAGGTCCACGCGCGCGAAGCCGTCGCAGCCTAGTAGCGCGTAGGTGTCCAGCGCGATCTCACGTGCCCGCGCGGCGAGCGCGTCCTCGAGCTCGGCCGGGCAGACGAACCGCGTGCGCCCGATCTCATAACGGGACTCGAAGTCGTAGAAGTCCTCCTCGTCCTGACCCACGGGCAGCGCCTCGACGATCGGCAGGGCGACCGGCCCGCCGGGCTCGTGCAGGATCGAGACCGCGAGCTCGCGGCCGCGAACGTAGCGCTCGAGCAGGACCTTGCGGTCATACGAGAAGGCGGCGACCAGCGCGGCCGGGACGTCGGCCGCCGTGCGGGCGAACTTTATGCCCAGGGCCGAGCCCTGCCGCGCCGGTTTGACGACGATCGGGAAGGTCAGTCGCTCCTCTATGGCCGGCAGCGCCTGGGCGGCCCCGAGGGACTCAAAGGCGGTCTCGTTGAAGGCGTAGAAATCGGGCGTGGGCAGACCGTGGTCGCGCATCGCGTGCTTGGCCAGCACCTTGTCCGCGGCGCGGATGCACGCCGACACACCCGAGCCGGTGTAGGGGATCCCCAGCACCTCGAGCAGCTCCTGGACCGTTCCATCCTCGCCATCGCGCCCGTGCAGGGCGATGAACACGATCTCGGGGCGCTCGGCCCCGAGCACCGTCACCAGGTCCGGGCCGACATCGACGGCCAGCACTTCGTGACCGAGGCGCTCGAGCGCATCCTGAACCCGGGCGCCGGAGCGCAACGAGACCTGGCGCTCCAGCGAACGCCCGCCCTTGAGGACGGCCACGCGCATGCCGCGTCTAGCCGGCGCGCGTGCGCTGGGCCGGGAGCCTTAGGACCTGGGCCAGCTCGTCGGCCGCCGCGTCGCCATCGCCGCGGCGCGGCGGCGGACTCTGAGCGCGAGCCTGCGAGCGGGCTCCGGTCAGGGTGCCGTACATGGCCACCTGCTCGCGCACGACTTCCCCGATCCGCCGGATGCCCTCCCGGATCTGGTCCTCGTCGACCCCGGAGAAGTTCAGACGCATCGAGTCGCCGCCGCGTCCGTCGACGTAGGCGGCGCGTCCGGGCACAAAGGCGACCTGCTCCTGCAGGGCTCGCGCGAGCAGGTCGGTGGTGTCGATGTAGTCGGGCATCGTCGCCCACAAGAAGAGGCCACCCGAGGGGCGCGTCCACTCCGCCTCGCGCGGGAAGTGCTCGGCCAGGGCATCGAGCATCACGTCGCGCCGGCGCCGGTAGATCTCCAGCAGCGAGCGCAGGTAGTCATCCCACGCCCCGGAGTCGAAATACGCGCTCACGAAGTACTGCGAGATCGAAGACGAGCACAGGTCCGAGGCCTGCTTGCCGATCTGCATCTTGGCCGCGATCGGGGCGGGTGCCATCGTCCAGCCGAGCCGGACGCCCGGGGAGAGGATCTTCGAGAACGTGCCCGCGTAGATCACGAATTCGTCGTCGAGCGAGTAGAGCGTGGGCAGCGCCTCGCCCTCGTAACGCAGGAGTCCGTAGGGGTTGTCCTCGAGCACCAGCAGCTCGCGCTGCGCGGCGATCCGGACGAGCGCGTGCCGGCGCTCCAGCGAGAGGGTGACCCCGGCCGGATTGTGGAAGTTAGGGACCGTGTAGATGAACTTCGGCCGCCGGCCGGTGCGCTCGAGCTCGTCGAGCAGGGGCTCGAGCTCCTCGACCCGCATCCCGTCGCGATCCATTCCGACCTGCACCACCTCGGCCTGGTAGGCGCAGAAGGTCGGGATAGCGCCCGGATAGGTCGGTGCCTCGGCGACCACCACGTCGCCGGGGTCAAGCAGCGTCTTGCAGACGAGATCGACGACCTGCTGGGCCCCGGTGGTGATCAGCACCTCATCGGGGTCGATCTCCATGCCCTCGGCGGCCATGACACTGGCCACGCAGCCCTTGACCACGCCCACGCCCTCGGTCGGTCCGTACTGAAGCGCGCGGGCGCAGGACTCGCTAGCCACCGTGCCCATCAGCGCGGCGTAGGAGTCAGCGGGGAACGTGGTCGTGTCGGGCAGCCCGCCGGCCAGCGAGATCACGTCGTCGCGCTCGGTCAACGCCATCAGGTCGCGCATCGCCGAGGAGCGCATCACCTTGGTGCGCTGCGCGAACAGGCCGGCGTAGCGCTCGATGTCTCGTGCCGTGGACCGCGGGCGCCGCTGGGCACCGCCGCCGCCGATGTCGGGGCTGCCGCGCGAACGCCACCCGTCCGGGCTCACGCTGCCCTCTCGTCTATCGTCACGCCTCGGCACGGTACAGCACGGTGAATCTCGTCTTTGACATCTGCACGGGGATCGGAGTCGCCGCCGCGGTGGGGATCCGGCCCTTCCTGCCCGGGCTCGTGGTCGGCGCCTTAGCCGCCGGCAGCATCCAGATCCACTTCGCGCACACGGACCTCTCTTTCCTGCAGGGCGTGCCTTTCCTGCTCGTCATGGCCGTTGGAGCGGCGTTGCTCGTCGTGGCCGAGCTTCGGCTCGGGCGGGAACGACTGGAGCGGGGGCCGGTCGCACTGGCCGTGGCCGCCGCCGCCCTAGCCGTCGGCGCCCTGCTGTTCGCGGGCTCACTACATCGCCCGCCCACCCTCTACGCGATCTGGCCGGGGATCGTCGGCGGCGTGATCTGCGCCGCGGTGGGAATCCTGGCCACCCGCCCGCTGGTCGCGCGAGCCAGGGCCCGGTTGGACGCAGAAACCGCCTCCGCTCTGCCCCTGTTCGCCGAGACCGCCGCGATCCTGGCCGCCGCCCTTTCGGTGCTGCTGCCCCCGGTCGGGATTGTCGTGCTCGCGCTCCTGCTGTGGCTGCTGATTGCCGGCCGCGGCCGGGACGATCAGAAGTACGCCGGACTGCGCATCCTTCGCTAGTGCTCTCCCACGCCTAGACCACCGGCATGAGCGGACCCAAGAAGCTTGTCCTCGTCGTGGTCGACGCGATGAAGCCCGCCATGCTCGAACGCGCGATGGCCGGCGGCCGCGCGCCGGCGATGGCGCGGATCCGCGACGCGGGTGTGTACGTCGATGACTGCGTGGCCGCCTTTCCGTCGGTCACTCCGGTCTGCGCGGCCTCGATTACCACCGGCGTCGGTCCCGACCGCCACGAGATCCCGAGCATGAACTGGTACCACCGCGAAGAGGCTCGCTACGTGGAGTACGGCTCGAGCTTTTCCGCCTCGCGCCAGTTCGGGGTCCTGCGCTCGATGACCGACACCGTCTACCGGATGAACGACGAACACCTGTCCAAGGACGTGGAGACGGTATTCGAGTCCCTCGACGACGCCGACGTGCGGACCGCCGGGACCACCTACCTGATCTATCGCGGTCGCCATCCCCATGAAGTGGCCAACGAGTCGGCGCTGGCCCGGATCGTCACCTCGACCTTGTTCCGCCGCACGATCGACGGCCCCCGGGAGCTGTTCTACGCCGACCTCTACGCGTCGCGCAAGACCGGCTGTCGCGGGCAGCTCGGCCTCCCGGGCGCCCGTGACCAGCACACCGGCTGTGTCGGTGCCTATCTGGCCGAGCACGATCTGTTCGACTTCATGCTCTTCTCGCTCCCCGACAACGATGCCTACTCGCACCGCAACGGGCCCCACGCCCAGGTCACATCGCTGGCCGCCGCCGACCGCCAGATCGAGCGTCTCATGCACGCCGCCGGGGGCCCGGACGAATTCCTGCAAGAACACGCGATGGTCGTGGTCTCTGATCACTCGCAGGCACCGGTGGAGACGCGGATTCGGCTCGACCTCGCCTTTGGCGACTTCGACGTCGCCACCCCGAGCCCCGCGCGGGGAACCGAATCCCGCCGACCCGAGATCGCGCTCAGTCCCGCCCAGCGTTCGGCGATGATCTACGCGCTCGACGATGACCATCGTGAGGAGCTGATCGAGCGCTCGGTGGAGGCGGTCAAGGAGCTCGAGGGCGTTGACCTGATCATGCGGCTGGCGCCCGGCTCAGGCGACGAGGCGATCATCCGGAGCCGCCGGGGCGAGCTGCGCTTCCGCGCCGGCGGTGAGGTGGTCGATCGGCGCGACCAGCGCTGGAGCGTCGAGGGGGATCTCGGCGTGCTCCGGGCCGAGCTGCAGGACGGTCGCTTTCTTTGCACCGAGTACCCCGATGCCCTGGCCCGGGTCTGGTCGGCCCTCCATTGCCCCAACGCGGGTGAAGTGCTGCTCTCGGCGGGACCCGGCTATGAGTTCGTCGACTGGGGCGGCTCTGATCACGTCGGCGGCGGCTCGCACGGCTCGCTGCACCGCTCCGATTCGCTGGGGGCGCTGCTGTGGTGCGGCACCGGACCCGACCGCCGTTCGGTCCGTGACCAGTGGTCCTTACGCGACGTGGCCCCGATCGTGCGCGAGCACTTCGGTCTGACCGCGCCGTAGTGGTCCCGGCCGCAGATACGGGGGGAGACCACCTAGGATCAGGGGATTCCACCGGTTAGAAGCGAATTAAAGCCGGGCCGCTCTTACGAGATGCCCACCAACGGCCGATACATTGACCCGATGCCTGCCGATGACCTGACCACCGCGGTCGCCCTTCCGTTCCGCCACCGCGTTCGCCACGGCGTGCGCAAGCCTCACAACTGGTTTCAGCTCGGACGCTTTGTCGCGGTCGGAGCGAGCGGCTACGTGGTCAACCTGGCCGTGTTCGCCGCCTGCGTGCATCTGCTGGCCATCAACTACAAGCTGGCCGCCGTGGCCGCCTTCGTGGTTTCAGTCGTGAACAATTTCTGGCTTAACCGCCATTGGACCTTTGGCGCCAAGGCCGCCCACCCGGTGCTGCAGGGGGCGAAGTTCTTCGCGGTCTCGCTCGTCACCTTCGGCTTCACCTACGTCGTCCTCGTCTCCCTGGTCGATGGCACCGGCATGGCCAAGATCATCGCCCAGGCGATCTCGATCGTCGCCGGAACCCCGCTCTCGTTCGTGGGTCAGAAGTTGTGGAGCTTCCGCGCGTAGCGGCGGCGGTCCCCCTGGCGGGACTGCTGGTGTTGGCGCTCAATTTCCCCTCGTCGGCGCGCGCCGCCGGCCTGGTCACCGCCGCCCCCGCCGGCTCGCCGGTACTGGTCACCTCGCTGCACAAGCGGCCCGCCGGTTACACCTTGACCGCGGCGCGCGTCCTGGCCCTCGCTCGGGCCGATGCCCGGGTCAAAGCCGAGCTGCGCCAGCACCCCAGGCTGCTGGCCTATCAGTACACCCATGGCTCGGGCACCTGGCAGGTGAGCTGGTTCACGCCCGGCAAGCCGCAGCGCGAGCTGATGCAGGTCTATGTCGATGACCACTCATCGACCGTCACCCAGGTCTGGACCGGATATCAGGTCGCCTGGGGAATGGCGCGCGGCTACCCGGGCGCGTTCGGGCGGCGGCTGAACGCGTTGTACGTATGGCTGCCGCTCTGCCTGCTCTTCCTGGCGCCGTTCTTCTCTTGGCGACGCAAGCCGGGTCTGCTGCACCTCGATCTGCTGATGCTGCTCGGCTTCTCGATCTCCCTGGCCTTCTTCAATCACGCCGACATCGGGCTTTCGGTCCCGCTCGTCTATCCGTTCCTGATCTACCTGCTGGGCCGCATGCTGCTGCTCGCCGCTGGCCGGGGGATCCCCCGCCGGCCGCTCGAGCTGATGGTGCCGACGCACTGGCTGCTGGCCGGCGCGGTGTTCCTGATCGGGCTGCGCCTGGGGCTGAACATCCTCGACTCCAACGTCATCGATGTCGGCTACGCCGGGGTTATCGGGGCTGACAAGCTGATCCACGGCCACCTCCTCTATGGCCTGTGGCCACACGACAACGCCTACGGTGACACCTACGGCCCGGTCTCCTACTTCGCCTACCTCCCCTTCCGGCTGATCTTCGGATGGAGCGGTGCCTGGGACTCGCTGCCGGCCGCGCACGCCGCCTCGATCACCTTCGATCTGCTCACCACGCTCGGTCTCTACCTGCTGGGCCGCCGTGTGCGCGGCCATAAGCTCGGTGTCGTGCTCATGTACGCGTGGGTCGCCTATCCGTTCACGCTCTTTGCCCTGGACTCCAACACCAACGATGCCCTCGTTTCGGCGCTCGTCGTATTCGCCCTGCTGGCGATCGACTCGCCGCCGGGCCGCGGTGTGCTCGGCGCCCTGGCCGGGCTGACCAAGTTCGCACCGTTCGCCCTGGCACCGCTGCTGCTGCGTGGGGCCGGGCGGCGTCCCAGTGAGCGTTCGGTGGCCGTCTGGATGCTCGCCTTTGGCGTGACGGCGTTCGTGGCCATGCTTCCTGTCGTGCTCGACGGGGACCTCCGCTTCTTCTGGCAGCACTCGGTCGTGTACCAGGCCAACCGGGTCACCCCGTTTTCGATCTGGGGCCTGTGGGGCGGCCTGGGTGGCGTGCAGCACCTGCTGCAGGGGGCCGCGGGGGCGCTGGCCATCGGGGTCGCCTTCGTACCCGCTTCGCGAGGCCGGGGCCCCGTGCAGGTGGCGGCGCTCGGGGCCGCGATCCTGATCGCGCTGCAGCTGACCGTCAACTACTGGCTGTACCCGTACATCGTCTGGTTCTTTCCGCTCGTCGCGGTGGCGCTGTTCGCGTCCCACCCGGAGCGCCAAGACCGCCTCTCTTCAGACTCGGTCCGGCCCGCCCGTGCGCCCGTACCCGAGCCGCCGGCCGCGCTGCCGGTCAGCTGACGCCCGCGCCGGGCTCGTGCACGGTCTCGATCGCGGTCGCGCGCAGCGGTTGCTCGGCGGTGGTGATCAGCACCCCCTGCAACCACGGGTCTTCGCTCGAGACCTCGAAGCGGACCGGCATCCTGGTCCGCATCGCCTCGATCGCTAACTCGCGCTTGACGCCGATCACGCCCCCGCGGGGCCCGGTCATGCCGACGTCGGTGATATACGCGGTCCCGCCCGGCAGGACTCGGGCGTCGGCAGTGGGGACGTGGGTGTGGGTCCCGACCACCGCGGTTACTCGCCCGTCGAGGTGCCAGCCCATGCCGACCTTTTCGCTCGTCGCCTCGGCGTGCATGTCGACCAGCAGGTGGTCGACCTTCGCGGTCAGGCCCTCGAGCACGGCATCGGCCTCTACGAAGGCGGGGCGGGCGACGTCCATGAACAGGCCGCCCGACAGCGACAGCACGCCGAGACGCACGTCGCCGCGCTTGACCACGCACCAGCCGTGTCCGGGCTGGGTGCGCAGGAAGTTGGAGGGGCGCAGGATCTGGTCGTGGCTGTCGAGGTAGCTGTAGACCTCGCGCTGGCGGTAGGTGTGGTTGCCGAGCGTGATCACGTCGACTCCGGCGGCGAACATCTGGTCGGCGATCTTGGGGGTTATGCCGACGCCACCGGCGGCGTTCTCACCGTTGACGACCAGAAAATCGAAGGCCAAGCGCTCGCGCAGGCCGGGCAGCAGACCGAAAAGGGTGCGCTTGCCGAGGCCGCCGACCACATCACCAACGAACAGAATCTTGACTGACTTGCTCATATCCGGACGAGGCCCATACTTTCAGGCTCATGCGTTTCAGGGTCCGCAGGCGTCAAGACAGACCACCGGTCATCGATTTGCCGACGCCTGACGGGGACGGTATGCCCGGCGGCTCCAGCTCGGATGCGCCTCCCGATCAGTCCGAGCTCGAGCTGACCCCCGTCGCCACTCCGATCGCTCCGGTCGTCGTCCCGCGCTGGGTGCAGATGGTCATGCTCCCGGTCGCTCTGCTCGGGCTGTGGGCATTGGCGCGCGCGGCTGGGGCGGTGCTGTTGATCCTGATCGTGGCCAGCTTGGTGGCCCTGATTCTGGCCCCGGTGGTGCGCCTGCTCGGCCGCCGATGCCCGCGCGGCATGGCCATCCTGCTCGTGTACGTGGGGGGCCTGGCGATCCTGGCCGGGATCGGCTTCCTGCTGGTCAGTCCGGTCAGCACCCAGATCACCAACTTCCAGCACAATCTCCCGGGGATCATCAAGGGCGCCAACCGCGACCTGGCCGATGTCCAGACCTGGCTGGACCAGCACGGGATCAATGTCCACATCCAGCGTCAGGGTCAGACCGCCCTGGACACCGTGCAGAAGGATCTGCTCAAGCGCTCGGGCGCGATCGTGTCCTTCTCGCGCGACCTGCTGGCCGGAATCGTGACGATCGGCTTTGACTTCGTTCTGGTGCTGGTGCTCTCGATCTACCTGCTGGTCTACGGGCGCCAGATCGGCGACCTGGTGCGCACGATCATGCCGCCCGGGGACGGAACCCCTGAGGACGATTACCCGCGGCTGGTCCAGAAGGCGGTCTCGGGCTATGTCCGCGGCCAGTTCCTGTTCAGCCTCGTGATGGGGGCCAGCGCCGCGTTAGCGCTGACCATCTTCGGCCTGCTTGGCATCTTCCCCGACGGCGAGCGCTACGCGATCTTCCTGGGGACGTTCTACGGCGTGATGGAGTTCATCCCTTACATCGGACCGATCATCGGGCCCGTGCCGGCGGTGCTCCTGGCCCTCTTCCAGGACCCGATCAGCGCCGTCTGGCTGATCCTGCTGTTCGTCGCCCTGCAGCAGCTCGAGGGCCACGTGGTCGCCCCGCAGGTGTTTCGGATTTCCCTGCGGATCAATCCGATCCTGATCATCCTGGCGCTGCTCATCGGGTATCAGCTCTACGGCGTCGCCGGGTCTCTGGTGGCGCTGCCGGTGATCGCGGTGATCCGGCAGACGGTCGTCTACCTGCGTCGTCACTTGGTGCTCGAGCCCTGGGGGGTGCTCGGCGCCGGCGTGGGCCTGCTCAACCTCGGCCCGGACCGGTGTCCGGACTGCGGCGAGCGGCCCGGACCGCAGGACACCTACTGCCGCTCGTGCGGGGCGCCGCTCGAACCCCGGGTAAGCAGCCCCGGCTGACGCGCATCGGGCGCGAGACCGTCTAGCCTGCCCGCGCGTGTCACGTGTGGACCTAGGCGAGCCGGGCACGACCCTGCAGGCCCGGTCGCTGACCAAGCGCTTTGGCCCGCGCGCCGCCCTCAACAGGGTCAGCTTCGAACTCGGGTCCGGCGAGCGAATCGGGATCATCGGCCCCAACGGCGCGGGTAAGACGACCCTGCTCTCGATTCTCGCCGGGGTGCTCGAACCGGACGAGGGCGAGCTCAGCCGTCCGAACGGGAAAAGATCGATTGGCTGGGTGCCCCAGCAGCCGGCGCTCTACGCAAAGCTCTCGGCGGCCGAGAACCTGCGTCTGTTCGCGCGCCTGGAAAAGGTGGCCGACCCCGACGCCACCGTGGCCCGGATGCTCGAGCAGACCGGGCTCGGAGAGCGCGCCAACGAGGAGGTCGGGCGCCTCTCGGGCGGCAACCGGCAGCGAGTCAACATCGCCATCGGGCTCCTTTCCGAGCCGACCGTCCTGCTCCTCGACGAGCCATCGGCCTCGCTTGACCCCCGCCAGCGTGAGCGGCTGTGGGAATTCATCTCGGCGCTGGCCGATCGTGGGACCACGGTCGTGTTCTCCACCCACAATGTGGCCGAGGTCGAGCGCTACGCGACCCGGGTACTCCTGCTCGCCGACGCGGAGCTGCTCTTCACGGGTACCACAGGCGAGCTCGAGGCGGCGGTCGGCGGAGACCCTCGAGACTTCGAGAGCGCGCTGGTCGGATTTCTGCACCAGCGCGGCCACTGATGCGCTGGCTGTTCGTCAAGGACCTCCAGATCCTGCGTCGCTCGCCGCTGCTGGTCGGCCTGTTGATCGTGTATCCGGTCGTGATCGCGCTGATGATCGGCTTCGCGCTCTCCAGTCCCCCGGGCAAGCCCAAGGTGGCCTTCTATAACCAGGTGGCGCCGGGTCAGGGCAAGATCTCGTTCGGCACCCAGCACATCGATGTCGCCCACTACGCCAGCCAGCTGCTGGCGTCAGTCGATCCGATCCGGGTCCACTCGCGGGCCGCGGCGGTCGCCAAGGTCCGCAACGGACAGGCCCTGGCCGCGGTGGTGATCCCGTCCGATCTGCCCCAGCAGATCCAGGGGCTCGTCACCCAGGGGGTGGGCAGCCCGACCGTGGAACTGATCCTCAACACGAAGGATCCGGTCGAACGCCAGGTGGTCGATCAGGCGATCACCAGCCGGATCAACCAGGTCGAGCAGTCAGTCTCCAAGCAGGTCCTCCGCGTCGCGATCTCCGACCTCCAGCAGGTGCTCGGCGGGGGCAAGGTGCAGATCCTGGGCCGGACCGTGCCGCTGCTCGGGTTGCGCAACGCGCGGACCATCGTCCAGGGCGCGAGTGCCGCTCTGCCCAACCGCTCGCCGCTGCGCCCCGCGCTCAATCAGGTGGTCGGCTTCGCTGATCTGGCGATCGAGGGGCTGGGCTTCGCCAGCCCGGTGCTCGGCTCGATCGGGACGCCGCTGACCGTCACCGAAACCCAGCTGGCCGGCCGCACCACCCCCAGCGATGCCTACGCGGTGGCGATCGCCGTGGTCGTCTCGCTGATGTTCGTGACCGTCCTGCTCGCCGCCGGCCTGCTCGCCCTGGAACGGAGTGAGAACGCCTACGCCCGGCTGGTGCGCGGGCTCGTCTCCCCCGGGCGCCTAGTAGTCGAGAAGATTCTCCTCGCCGGAGGGTGCGCCACGCTGGTGACGTTGGTGATGGCGGCGTGTGTGTCGGCCTTCGTGCCGTTGGACTGGTCGCGCTTTGAGCTCTGGGTGGTCGCGCTGGCCCTCGGCGGCGTCGCCTTCGGCGCCCTGGGCGTGACGATCGGCGGCGCCGCGCGGGAAGTGAGCGCGGCGTCGCTCCTGGCCTTTCTGGTCTCGTTACCGGTGGCCTTCGTCGCCCTGGTGCCGGCCAACGCAGTCTCCGGTGGGCTGGGCACCGTGCTCGACGTGATCGCTTTCGCGTTCCCGTTCAAGGCGGCCCTGCAGGCGATCTCCAACGCCTTCAGCGGGACCGCTCCCGGGATCGCCTGGCCGCTCGCCCACCTGGCCCTGCTCGCCGTGGTCTTCGCCGGTCTGGCTCGGCTGGCGCTGGTCCGCTTCGCTCCTCGCTGAGGCTCCCGACCTGGCCCTAACGCGCGGGCGTCCAGACGAAGGTCGCCGTGGCCCCGGGAGCCAGGCGATAGCGGAAGTAGTCCCCGGCGTCCTTGACGGCGAAGGCGACCGACCGCCGGGCGCTGTTGAAGGTCAGCAGCACGCGACTGCCGTCGGGGTTCTGAAACGCGACGTCATCGAGACCGGGGGTGTTTATCCGTCCTGAGGGATAGGCGTAGGTGTAGGTGACGAAGTTGTTGGAGCCGAGCCGGACGGCGCCGGGTACGACGTAGCGTGAGAACTGGCCCAACTGGTAGTAGTCGCGGCTGAGCGCAACCGTGTGGCGGACCGGATCGATGGTGACGATCCCGGTGCAGTGCCGGCAGCCGTAGTTGGGCCGCTGCACGGGACCGCCCTGCGGGTCGAGGGCCAGGTTCCACAGGTTGACGGCCGTCGCCCAGTTGCGCATGGTCGAGATCTCAAGCTCGGAGGTGGTGAAGGCCAGCGCCCCCGGTGAGCACTCGCTGACCATTTGCTCGAGGTTGGGCGCGACACGGTGCAGATCGGCCAGGGCCGTCGGTGCGCCGAAGTAGCAGTGCGAGGCGATCCCGGCCAGATCGTGCGCGGCGGGGCCGAGCGCGAGGTCGGAGGCAAAGGTCAGGCCGCCCCCGTACCAGTTGTTGTCGTAGCCGTAGATCAGGGGGTGCAGGCCGGCGCGGTGCAGCACCGGCGCCAGGTGGCCGGTGACGAGGGCCGCCTCGCTGGACTCGTCCATATTGAGTCCGGGATAGGTGGAGTTCTGACCTGGCTCGTTCTGTGGGGTGATCGCGCCGACCGGAATCCCGGCCGCCCGGTAGGCCTTGAGGAAGCGCACGAAGTACTGGGCCAGCGGCTCGTAGGCGGCGGGGAGCAGACTGCCGATGACGTCGTGGGGATTGCCGAGCGCGCCGGTCGTCTTCATCCACGCGGGCGGGCTCCACGGCGCGGCGAGCATGAACAGCTTCGGGTTCTCGGCCAGCGCCGCGCGGAGGGCGGGAAGGATGTAGGCGACGTCGTGAGCGATCGAGAAGTGGTCCAGGTGCACGTCGGCCTGGCCGGGCGCTACGTCGTCGTAGGTGTAGGGCGTCTGCGCGGCGGTGAAGTCAGAGGCTCCCATCGGGATGCGTAGAAAGCCGAGGTGCAGGCCGCTGGCCCCGAACAGCCGGCGCATCAGCCAGCCCCGGGTGCCCGGGGTCAGACCGTTCTGGATCAGCCAGGCCGAGGTGTCGGTCATTGCCCCTCCGACACTGCGCATCGTCTGGTAGCGGGCCGTATCGTTGATTGCGACCGTGGGCAGGGCGGGCGCGGTGCCGCTCGCAAACGAGACCGTCCCGACCGGGTTGAGCGCCTGGTGCAGGTCGGCGCTGGTCAGCGTGACGTGCACCCGCGGGCCCGGCTTCGGGGTGCCCCGGTGAATCGGGGCGGCCGAGACAGCTCCGGCAGCGACGGCGCCGAGCGAGATCATGAGCGTCGTGGCGCCGAGCGCAAGACAACGAAGCACCCGAACCCCTCTGATCCCGCGAAGAACTAGTGGGTCTTCCGGAAACGTTTGACCGGAAACGGGGCTCGGGCGGCGAATGAGGATGCGTGTCCTCGAGCCTGGAGGTGGTCATGCGTCCGCCGGAGGTGTTCGTGCGCGAGCTCTCGCCGGAAG